>CALXRE010000033.1 GCA_944390645.1 uncultured Alphaproteobacteria bacterium
TTATATAAGTTAGCCGCAGATATTCCAGTATAATCTGTGTTATACAATTGTTTAGCTTGAGCTGATACCATTTGGATCATTTCCATAGCTTTATTAGTTTTATAAGTAGCCATAGCCATAGTGTAACCAGCGATACCACCAGCGCTGAGCACGCCAATGATAGCCAACACACCAAGCATTTCAATCATAGAACGACCAGATTGATTATTTTTCTTTAAAGAGTTTTTTCTTGTGTACATAATTTATGACCTCCTATTAATGTACATATGATATTACCATATATAAATAAACTTAATAAGTAGTAAAGAGTAATATTTAAAAATTATTATTAAGAAAAGTTAATTTGACATCTCCTTTTTAAGAAATTGCTTTTGCGATTTGGTCTTGCATATCGAAAGTTCCGATGACCGCCCAGCCGACTACGGCGACAACCGATAATATAGCTAAAGTATTTAAGATAGCAGCTTTTTGTTCTATTTGTTTAACGCTAGCTTCTAACCATTCATTAGCCATTTTATTTAAGGCGTCTTGGAAGTTATCAAGTTCTGCATATATACGAAGGTCGCCGATAATTTCAGCATCAGGGAAACCATAACCAGTTTTTAATAGAGCATCACCGATATTATCACCATTATTAATATATATTAAAGATCTATCTATTCTTTCAAGGAGATAAGGGTTTGCATCAGCTCTTAGAGCTCTTAAAGCTTTAGATACAGGCGTTCCAGCTTTTACGAGAGCGGAGAAAGAAAGTAACCAACTTACGCCGACAAAGATTCTATATAGAGACCAAGGAGGCATACGATCGAACCAAGCTCTAGTTTTACCTTTCCATCTAGGTAGAGTAAACCAAATAAGGAAGAAAATTAAAGGAGGTAAAGAGAAAATAAAGATCCAATGTTCTTGTACGAAAGTTGAGAATACGATTAAATCGCGAGCCACGCCAGTCCAACGTATTCCAGGAGCAGCTTCGGCCATAGGAGGAACAAGATATGCTCCGATACCATAGATAATTAAAATAGTCATAACAGATAAGAAAGCAGGGTATAGGAGAGCATTTACTAAAGGTCCGATCATTTTTGATGATCCTTCAGTTACTTTAATCAAGTTTTCGAGAGCTTCATCTAGGTTGGAGACATCTCCAGTTGATAACATTAGAGCTTCTCTATTAGGAGCCCAACCTTTAATAGCGACCGAGAAAGGGTCCCCGTTTCTAAGGGATCTAGACCAAGCAGCTATAGCCATAGCAAGAGGTTCTCCAGGATTTTTTCCATTATTTGAGATTATATCAAACACTCGATCCAAGGAATCCATTAAAGAGAAACGATTTCTTAATAAAGACATAATTTTTCTATATATTCTTAGTCTACCTTCTCCACTCATTCGACAGATTATTTTAGCATATCCTTCTTGGATACGATCTATAAGGCTCATGTTTTTTATAGTAGAAGGTCGACGATTTCGAACATTAGCGATGATACCTTCTTCAGTAAAGCGATTATAGTTTTGTGGTTGTTGTTTAAAACGTCTTCTCATTATACTCAACCCTTTTTACATTAATCTGTTTAGTAAGCAGCTTTTTCATCTAAAAGTCCACACCATCTTTCGATTTCTTCTATATCTATTTCTCCTAGGAGCATTTTTTCCAAGGCATTTTCTTTTAAAGTTCGACCATTAAGTTCACTTGTCCAATAATCTATAGCATTTTTAGTATCATTTTTAATTAGAAGTTCGAGCAAAGTAGCATCAGGCATAATCAATTCACCTACAGCGGTTCGACCTTTTACGCCTTTTTGATTACAAAAAGCACAACCAGGACCTCTAAGGAAGGCTTGGTCTACCCCAAAAGAATCAAAAGCTTTTTCTAATCTTTTTACGGCGGGGTGGTTTGGTTGTTCGCTTGCGGGGATACGACAAAGAGGACAAAGTTTTCTAAATAATCTTTGAGCTATCATTCCTTTGATAATACCGGGGTCTTGGAGTTTAAAAGTTTCCATTCCCATATCTCGTAATCGCATTAAAATAGCAGGGGCGCTATTAGCATGGAGAGTTGTCCATACACTATGACCAGACAGAGCCCCTTTAAAAGCGAGTTGAGCCGCAGATAGAGTTCTAATTTCTCCGATCATTAAGACATCAGGGTCTGAACGCAAAGTAGCAGCTAAAGCTTTATTGAATTCTAGATCTTTTTGAGCTTCAGTATTTGCGTTAGTTACAGGCATTTGACGAGCTCCAGGAATAGGATATTCTGGAGGATCTTCAACGGTTAAGAGGTTTACTTCATAGTTTTTCTCTTCTAGAAGTTTAATCATGTTTCTTTGTAGAGTTGTACTTTTTCCGCTTCCTGTTGGACCAGATATAATGATTATACCTGTTGGTACAGAGCGTAGACGGAAGAAAATATCTTCATCACGTTTACTATATCCTAAAGTAGCTAAGCTATTTTCTTCCTTGCCTTCATCTGCATACAAAAGTCGCATTACTAAGTAGCGACTACCAAAAGCAATTGGATTGAACTGTAGACGAACGCCGAGCACAGTTTTAGGAAGCATAAGTTTTCCTTTAGATCCCCGTAGAGGGGTTGCTCCTAATTTTTGA
>CALXRE010000034.1 GCA_944390645.1 uncultured Alphaproteobacteria bacterium
AGGAAGAGATTGTCCTCATGAAGAGAGGTATAGATATAAGCTTTGGGATGACGAGCATCAAGAAAGGCGAGAAATTGCAGATGAATTGATTCCCCTTTACCCCCAATATGACATTTCATTAGGAGGGAATATTTCTATGGATATAGTTCCTAAAGGTTTTGGAAAAGATCAAATAGCAGATCATCTCCGTTCTAAGCATCCTGATTCTAAGATTATTTTTATTGGTGATCGGACAGAGAAAGGAGGAAATGACTATGAATTAGCAAAGCGATTAACAGAACTAGGGAATTCAGAGATTATTAATGTTAGTGGCCCATCAGAAGTTGTTAAGATTTTAAAGCTTTAGGAGAAAGATTTAATATGAGTACTTATTATATTGTAAGTGGTGGATTTGATCCCATTCATGAAGGACATATATCAATGATAAAAGCGGCAAAAGAGAGATCCGATGGAGTTATTCTTTTACTAAATTCTGACGAATGGCTTATCCGTAAGAAAGGTAAAAATTTTATGAATTTCAACACTCGTAAAGTAATATGCGAGAATATAAAAGGCGTTATTGAAGCTTTTGCTTTTGATGATAGAGATAATTCCGCCTCTGATGGGATAAAGAAAGTTCGAGAAAAATATCCCGATGATGAATTAGTTTTTGCTAACGGAGGAGATCGAACCAAAGACAACATACCAGAGAGCTCCATCTGTAAAGAATTGAATGTTAGATTAGAGTTTGGAGTAGGAGGAAGTAATAAAGCAAACGCTTCATCAAAGATTTTAAAAGAATATGAAGCAAAGCTTACAAATAAATAAATTTTATTATTACATATTATTTATCTTATTATTTAAAGAGAATCAAAGTATTATCTTTTTAAGAAGGTTTAAAAAGATTTTTATTACCTTTATAAAAGAGATAATTATCTATGATGCAACTAGAAAACGTTTGGTTCTGGGATTAAAGTAATAAATTTAGCCCCCCATTCTCTTGCATAATTTAATTGATTACTGATTTCTGTTTTCAAGTTCCAGGGAGTAATAATTATATAATCAGGTTTAGTTTCTTTAATCACCTCAGGAGATTTAACCTCTATATGCACACCAGGAAGCAAAGTATTTTGTTTATGAGGGTTTAAATCAACAGCATAATCAATTATATCACTTCGTATACCACAATAATTAAATAAAGTGTTTCCCTTTGCTGCGGCGCCATAAGAAACGATATGTTTTCCTTGATTTTTGATATTTAATAATAGCTCCCAAATATTTCTTTTAGTAAGTTTTACTTTATTATTGTAAAGCTTATAAGTTTTAATATCCTGTAGATCTTTTTCTTTTTCGAAAAGTTTTGCAACATTATCAGAAATATTTTTACTATTTTTAAAGCAACCATATACCCGTAATGATCCCCCATGAGTAGGTAATTCTTCGACATCATAGACATCGAGACCATGTTTAGCAAAAAGCTCTTTTATAAATATCAAAGACAAATACGAATAATGTTCATGATAAATAGTATCGAATTGATTAAGATTTATTAAATTCAAAAGATGAGGAAATTCAAAAGTAACGGTACCATTTGGTTTTAAAACTTTTGTTACCCCTGCAATGAAATCATTAATATCAGGCACATGAGCTAGGACATTATTTCCTAAGATTAAATCTGTTTTTGGTAATTGTTGAGCATATTTTTCGCCAAAGAATTCTATTCTAGTATCAATACCTTTTGCAATAGCGACTTCAGCAACACCTTTACAAGGTTCCACTCCGATACAAGGAATATTTTTTTCTTTAAAATACTGTAAGAGATATCCATCATTACTAGCTACTTCTATCACTTGAGACTTTTCATTGAGGTTAAGTTTTTTAGAAATCATATTCACATAATCCTGACAATGCTTTAGCCAAGATGTTGAATAAGAACTAAAATAAGCATAATCTGCACGAAACAACTCATCAGAGCGGTTAAAGTCTATCGTTTGCACTAACTTACATTTATCACAAACATAAGTAATCAGAGGGAAGAAAAGCTCTGGATTTAAAGCTTTAGCAAGAGGAATATAATTATTGGAATTAGGTTGCATCCCTAAATCAGCAAATTCTGTTTTTAATTCTGCTTTACAAAATCTACAATGCTCAACCATTTTTTTCTCCTTTAATAATTTTTTCTACAGCTTGTAACATAGTGTATTCAGGAATAAAACCCACCTCATTTTTCAATCGAGTATTATCTCCAACAATAGCATCTATAGGCTCAGTTGCCGACATAGATCCGAAATTCAATAAACTTTCTTTATTCATTTTACTTGCAAAAGCTAAAGCCAAGTCTTTTATCATGATTCCCTTTCCTGTGCAAATATTAACATTTCCTGTTATTTTAGAGGAAAGTAAAGATACAAAACCTTTAGCAATATCTTTTGTATACATATAATCTCTTATTAAGAATGGCTTTTTAATATGTACTTCTTGATTATTTTTTAATGTATCAAGAATATATCCAGTAAGACGCAAAGGAGATTCATCATG
>CALXRE010000035.1 GCA_944390645.1 uncultured Alphaproteobacteria bacterium
TCTTGATTAATTTATTTTGATATCCTTTATGTCATCACATTCATTTCATGACGCATTGTATATAAATTGCGATTTGCGTGTTTTTCCTTGTCAGCCAATGCAGGTATGATTACTTTATGATAAAATCTAAAAAAGAAAATGTTATATAGGTCCAAAAAATTGGACCATACTTAAGCTTTTTGTAAATACCGCAATATTGGGATGAAAGTTGTAGGTTTAGAATTCTATAAAAATTTCTACTGTTGTAGATTAAGCTCTTCCTTAACACTTTTATCTAAACTCTACAAAACAAAAACTCCTAGCTTTTGTTTATATGTTCCTATTTACTTCTATCTACTTCTATTAGGGCTTTTACTATTTTTAACGACAGTTCTTCTAAAAGATTGCTTTGGGCTATAACTAAATCTTCATAACTGTCTCCTATTGAACGAGAAAATTTACTTTTATCTCTATATAATATTTTATTCTCTCTTGTACTCATAATTGACCACCAGGCTTCTAGTGTCGCTTTATCTCCTAAAATGCCATCAAAACTATTTATCTCTACAAATATCGTATATTTAAAGCTTTCCCTCGAATTAATCTTCGGTTTTACTAAAGAATCTGGTAAATAAACCGATAGATCATCGGCTAAAACTCTTTGTAACATCGTAGATAATGGTTCACTCCAACGATGACTCTCTGAAACCTTTAAGGTTACTGATGATACATCTTGCGTAACTATTTGGGGACGATTCAGATAATGGGGAATCTTAAACTCTTCTACTCCTATCTCTGTCTTTAGAGAATATCTCTTTGATATGTTACTCGAAGCTGTTCCATCTAAAACGTAAAACTTCGATGGAATACTTGTTCCTCCTATACAACCTGATAAAAAGAAACAAAAAATGAAAATGAAAATCTTCTTTCCCATTTAATATTCTCCTTTCCCCTGTAATAAAGCTTCTGGATGCCTCTCTATGTAATCTGCAAAATTGCGTAAAGAACGAGCAGCTTCTCCTACGTTCTCTAGGGTCCTATTTAAATTGTTTACTGTATCTATCGCTATACCTGGATTCTTCTGAAAGGTCTTGTTTATATGACCTACTATAGATTCTACTTGAGGCATAATGTTATTGTTAAGACTATCAAAAAATATATTTACTCTATCTAAGCTCTCTTTGATATTTATATCTTGAAGGTCTTTCGATAAGGCTCCTATCGTAGATAAAACCGTCGGTATCTCTATAATGTCTTCATTAAAAGGCTTCGCCCTTAAAACTATCTTTGTTTCTGGAAGCATCTCTAATTCTACCATAAGCTGTCCTGTAAGATAACTTTGGGTCGTTAAACGAGCCCTTAATCCTTTGTTGATAAGTTCATCTAATATTAAATCCCTATTCTCTTCTTGCTTCGGAAAATATAATACTCCTGATTTATTAATTTGAATATAAACTGGAATACTAAATTCTAACGTCTCACTGTCTCCTAATAGGGAAATCTTAACTACTTTACCTATTTCTACTCCCTTGAAAACTACTGGAGAACCTATATTTAAACCTTTTATTGATTCTTCAAAATACATCACTAATATGTTGTCTTGATCTGGAAAAATCTTCTCCTTTAAATAAAAAAATAATGAAAAAATTAAAAAACTAAAACCTACTAAAACAAATATACCTATCTTCTTTTTATTTGGTTCCTTACGCATTCTTATCCTTCTCCTCGGCTTAGAAATCTCTTAACTTTTTCATTCGGAGAATCCTTCAATAAAGCTCTAGGGTCTCCTCTCGCTATTATCGTCTTGCTTTCTTCATCTAAAAATATGCTATTATTACCTATCGCAAAAATCGAGCTTAATTCATGGGTAACAATTACTATCGTTGTTCCTAAACTACGATTTATATCTATTATTAAATCGTCTAAAAGCTTAGAACTTATAGGATCTAAACCTGCTGATGGTTCATCAAAATAAACTATCTCTGGATCCAAAGCTAAAGCTCTAGCTAAACCTGCTCTCTTCTTCATACCACCACTTATCTCTGAAGGATAAAAATCTTCAAAACCTTTTAAACCAACTAGAGATAGTTTGAAAGAAACTATTTCTTCTATCAGTGTCTTTGAATAATCGGTATATTGCTGTAAAGGAAGAGATATATTCTCTTTTAATGTCATCGAACTAAATAAAGCTCCTCCTTGATATAATATACCACACCTCTTCATAATGTTGTTCCGAACTACTTCACTAGATTTCGTAAAATTTATACCATCTATAAATACATTGCCTTTAACTGGAAAATTTAGTCCTGTTAATATCCTTAAAAGGCTACTCTTCCCACAGCCACTTGCTCCCATAATGATAAATATATCTGCTTTCTTTACTGTGAAAGATATATCCTGAAGTAATATAAAATCTCCATATGAAACTTTAACTCCTTCAACTTTTATCGGATCGCTTGGAAGAATGCTTTTCATATTCCTATAACCTCACACATAAATGTGATAATTCCTGTTAAAACTATCATCCAAACTATTGCACTAACTACTGATTGGGTCGTGGCTAAACCTACGCTGTCTGCTTGCCTTCCACAATGTATACCGTAATAACAACCACAAACTGATATAATAAAACCGTATATTAAACCATGAAAAAGACCTACTAAAAAATTATTCATACTTATGGCCTTCCATGTGAAAATCCAATATTCGTAAGGGGATATATCTAACATAAAAATTCCAACCGTAGCTCCTCCTATAATCCCCATAATGTCTGCTAAAATGGTTAAAAATGGTAGCGTGATAACTAAACTCATAATCCTTGGTAAAACTAAAAAATCTATCTGGGAAATACCCATCGTCTTTAAAGCATCTAATTCTTCATTAACTTGCATGCTACCTATGGTCGCTGCATAAGATGAGCCAGTCCTTCCTGCCATAATAATCCCTACCATAATAGCTCCCATAATCCTAGTCATTGCTATTGCTACTAAACTAGATACATATATCTGAGCTCCAAATATTTTTAATTGAATCGCTCCTACAAAAGCTAAAATTAAACCAACCATAAAACTTACTAAAGAAACTATATAAATTGCTTTGTAACTTGATCCTTCCAT
>CALXRE010000036.1 GCA_944390645.1 uncultured Alphaproteobacteria bacterium
CTATCTTAAAACTTTCGGATTATGTCGTTCGAGTCGGAAAAGGAGACTTAGCTGATACTGGACCTATAGCTAAAGGTAAAGATGAAATAGCTATCTTAGCTAGAAGTTTTGCTAAAATGCAAAAAGAACTCGCTCAATATATTAAAGCCCTTAAAGTAAGTGTCGCAGAAAAAGAAAAAATAAATAGTGAGTTACGATTAGCTCGTGATATTCAAAAAAGTTTCTTGCCTCATAAATATGAAAAAAATATTGATCCTCGTTTCGATATTGACGCAACTTTAAAACCTGCAAGAGAAGTAGGCGGAGACCTCTATGATTTCTTTATGATAGATAAAGAAAATGTATGCGTGGTTATTGGTGATGTGGCGGATAAAGGTGTGCCTGCTTCTATCTATATGGCGGTAACTTTGACTGCTTTACGAGCTTTCGCTAGATTAGGTCCTTCTCCTGCTTTAATCCTTACCCATCTTAATAATTATTTAGTTAGTTACAATGATAGCAATATGTTCGTAACTTTATTGTGTCTAATGATAAATCTTAAAACTGGTGAAGTACTAGTTTCTGATGCTGGACATGGTATGATCTATCGCTTAAAAAAAGATGCTTTGGTTAAACCTAAATTAGAAAAAAATCTAGCTTTAGGTGTCTCTGAAGATATCGTGTTCTCTGAAAGCTCTTTTAAACTCTCTAAAGGAGATATTTTATTCCTTTATACAGATGGAGTGTCTGATCTTCTAAATGCAGATGATAATAGTCTTGATGAAGCTAATCTTCAAAAAATACTTACTGAAGTAAATAATGAAAATAAATCTTCTCAAATATTAGCGGAAATAGAGGATAAAATTAAAAAATTCGTAAGAAAAAAAGAAAATGATGACGATACAACTATGGTGTTATTCGCTTATCGTGGTTAGTATACCTCAAACCCTTGCTTTTTTTATAAAACGGTAGTATACAAAACGCCAAAAGAGAGGTCTCTTTTATAATTTTTGGAGTTTTGTTTATGGCTAAAGAAGAATTACTCGAATTTACTGGTACTGTTATTGAAAAATTACCTAATGCTATGTTTCGAGTACAATTGGAAAACGGACATGAAATCCTTGCTCATACAGCGGGAAAAATGCGTAAGTTCAGAATTAAGGTAATGGTCGGAGATAAAGTCGATATTGAAATGACACCTTATGATTTAGATAAAGGTCGTATAACTTTCCGTCATAAATAATTTACTTTTTATCCTCAATAAAATTTCTTCGCCGTTTATATGCTTTTACAGTATTATGCATAAGCATTGCTTTGGTCATAGGTCCAACTCCTTTAGGAACAGGCGTAATTGCTTGAGCAACTTTAATGGCTTCTTCAAAATCTACATCTCCTTTAATACTCTTGTCTGGCAGATAACTTATTCCTACATCTAAAACTATTGCTCCTGGCTTTATCCAATTCCCTTTTACTAGTCCAGGTTTGCCTACAGCAACTGCTAAAATGTCCGCACTCAAACATAAATCCGGAAGATTTTGGGTGTGAGAGTGGGAAAGGGTAACTGTACAATTTTCATTTAAAAGAAGTTGTGCTAAGGGTCTACCAACAATGTTAGAGCGTCCAATTACAACTGCATTAAGACCTGAAATGTCATCCTTTACACTCTTTAATAACTTTATACAGCCAAGAGGGGTACAGGGAACTAAACAATCCTGCTTTAAGGCTAATAAACCTATATTCTCTTTCGTAAAACCATCAACATCTTTGTCTGGGCGAATTGTCGAAATAATTTTAAATTCGCTTATGTGATCAGGTAATGGAAGTTGAACTAAAATTCCATCAACTTGAGGATTATTATTTAAATCTTCTACTAAGTGAATTAGTTCTTCTTCTTTTGTCTCTGTTGGCAACATATAAAGAAATGAGGTAATTCCAAGATCTTCTGCATATTTTTTCTTGTATCTAACATATAAAAGACTTGCTGGGTTATCTCCAACTAAAACCATAGCTAAACATGGACGCGTTGGTAATCTTGATACTTCTTCTTTTATCTTCGATAAATAACCATCTGCAATGGCTTTCCCGTCTATTATGATAGCATCTGACATAAATTATACCTTATCTTTTGTTGATCACCGCTTATTAAAATTGTTTTATATCTATCAGATATTCCGTTGATAATCGAGAGCGAAGTTTTTGGAAAATGACCTTTCTTTGCTAAAAAAGTTAATAATGCTTGATTGGCTTTACCTCCATCTGGAGGAGCGTTGATACTAACCTTTAGCCAATTCTTACCTAAACCATCTTGGTAAAAACCACAAAAACCATTAACAGAAGATTTGGGAGTAACTCGAACGTAAAGTTTAACTCCTGAGGATACATCTTCTGAAACAATCGAAAAATCATAGCTTAAGGGCAATCTGGTTTAAAACCTCTGATAAAAAATATAAAAATAAAATTAAAATAAAAGGAGAAAAATCTATATTACCTACTGTAGGAACAAATCGTCTTATCTTTTGTAGTGGAAAATTCGTTGCTTGATACAAAAAATTACCAATTAAAAGTATAAAACGATTCGAAAAATCTAAAATGTTAAAAACTCTAAGCCAATCAAAAATAATTGCAATTATAACTATGTTTATATAGAGATTAATCGCAATATTCAAAACGTTTATTAAAGGTATCAAAATTACTTCCATCTTTTATTCTTTCTCTAAATATTTTGCTATGGCACAAAAGGAAATAATCGGAACGTTTTCTGCTCGTAAAGTTGAAGAAATGTTCGCAATCTTACATAATTCTTCTGGATTGCCAAGAGGCTTTAAACTTGAACGAAGCATTTTTCTCCGTTGATTAAAGGCTGTAGCAACAACTCTTTCCAAAAACTCAAAACTAGCTGGCGCAAGTGGTTCTGATCTAGGAGTAAAATCTACTAATGCTGAAGATACTTTCGGTGCTGGAATAAAAGAATTAGGACCTAAAATCATCTTTATTTTCGTCTCGCAAAGCCATTGAGATAATACGCTTAGCCTTCCATAGGAAGATGTTCCTGGAACTGCTGTTATCCTCTCTGCTACTTCCTTTTGAAACATTAAGGTAAGAGAAGAAAAATCCTTTATGTTTTTTAGCCACTTAATAAGCAATAAAGTTGATATATTATACGGTAAATTCGCTATGATTCTCTTCGGATGTTGTCCTATCTCAGAAAAATTAACTTTTAATGCATCCCCTGGAATAATCCTTAAATTGTTTGGATATTTATTTCTTATTAACTCTAACGCTTCAAGACAACGTTCATCTTTTTCTATAACAATAAGGTCTCTTACTCCTATGTTAAGTAATGCTCTAGTAAGACCTCCTGGCCCTGGTCCAACTTCTATAACACTTCCTAAACTCGTCTCTTCTATAGAGGAAAAAGATAAACGAGCTATTTTTTCTAAGATGTTTTTATCTAAAATAAAATTCTGCCCTAAGCTTTTCTTCGCTGATAAACCATATTCTGAAATAATAGATTGTAAAGAGGGAAGCTTGTCTATCATTACCGTTTCTCTAAAATCGCTGATTTACGAAGATCTCTAAGCTTGCGTTGTGCTAAAATATTTAAACGCTCAGTCTCTATAAGTCTACGAACCTCATCAAAACTAGGAAGATTCTTATCTTTTCCCTCATCTTTGGCAATCCGGCAAATCATAAAATAAACATTCTTATCTTCCGAAATTAAAGGATCTGAAGGTGTTAATTCGGGAAGCGTTCTTAATAAATCTTGAACCTCTTCTGGCAAAAGTCCAAAAGAAACTTCTCCTAAGCTCCCAGAACCTTCAGAAAAAATATCTTTCCCAAACTTAATAAATCCCTCACAACTGCTTGAATGCTCTTTAAGTAAACTAGAAAAATTTGTTGCTTTATCTATATAATCTTTCGGTATGGTTATCTTCGCTAAATCTAAAGTCTTATCTCCTTCTGCATACTTGCGGTCTCTAACTAAAATTAAATGGTAACCTGTTTTCGTCTTTATGGGTAAGGAAACTTGACCAACAGAAAGATTCTTTATTCCTTCATTTAATTCTGGCTCTAAAGATCCCTCTGGTACCCAGCCCATATCTCCTCCATTTTGTGCCGTTATTGAACTAGAAAATTGCCGCGCTAAATTACTAAAAGAACTACCTGAATGTAATGCATCTAGTATTTGCATCGCTGTAAGATAAACTTCTGAACTTTTATCCTCTTCTTCTATTGGTAGAAATATATCTGCTAATAAAGCTTGATTCTTGCTTTGAGCTTCTTCAATCATGGATAACCGATACTTTACTTCATCATCACTAACTTTTATTCTATTCCCAAAAGATAGATGAGAATTCTTTACCCACAATAAATCTGAATCTATTTGATCCCTTAATGTGTCAAACGGAACTCCTATTTCTTGTAATTTATTTTGTAAAAAACCAGAAGGCATTCCATTTTGTTTCTCTATCGTGGATAGTGCTTCTTCTATCTCTTGATCCGTGTTACTTATACCATTGCGAGCAGCTTCTTGTTTCTTAAGCTTCTCATCTATCATCATATTTAAAACTTGTTCCTTTATGTTTTGACGATTACTTTCTGTATCTGGAATGTTAGAGGTGTTCATTATAAAGTTCATGCGCATCTCTAAATCGTAATCTGATATCACATCATCATTAACTATGGCTGCAATGTTGATTAAATCTGCACGAACAGAAAAAGAAATAAAAAATATCGTACAAAAAAAAGTAAAAAATATCTTCATATCATAACCTTGATGAGCTAGTGTTTACTGTTCCTAAAGTCTTTAGAGTTATGGAAAACATTACTGAAAGACCTCCAGTGTAATCTCTTTCTTTAGTGTATTCACGTTTTATCTGTGTACTCAAGCCAAAACATTCATCTTCGTATGATAATATTCCTCCTATCTCTATAGGGCTGCCTCCTTTGGTTAA
The DNA here is from genome assembly GCA_944390645.1 of uncultured Alphaproteobacteria bacterium. GTDB lineage: Bacteria > Pseudomonadota > Alphaproteobacteria > CACZRW01 > CACZRW01 > RGIG5556. The sequence goes on from CALXRE010000036.1 coordinate 4,935, forward strand.
GTCATATGTCTCGTAAATATATGCTCCCCAATATTTGTTTAACTTTGTATATAAATTAGCTCCTATCTCTTGTCGTCTAGGTATCTGCGAAAACTCTGTCGAAATCTCTTTTATGTCTAAATAATAACCGCTTAAACGTAAAAAAGAATAACTTAATGCAAAATCTAATTCGTTGCGAACAGGAGTTAATGTACCTTTAGATAAACGGAAATTATAGTTAAATGCAAAACCTCTTTGCGGTGAGTTTATCCCTACTTTACCTACATAATCCGAAGAATGCTTACCTAAACCAGAATCTGAGGAAAATTCTCCATCATCACTAAAACGATAACTTTGACCAATAAAGGCTGAAGCTGAGCCTACATTATTGCTGTAAATACTCCATCTCATGCCGTAGTTGATCCTAGAGCCTGATTCTATCCTGTCATGACCTACAAAACGATTCGGGTCAAAAAGATTGGTATAGTCAAATTCAAAATCTCTACTATCTTCGTTTGGTATGGTCGATGGATTACCTCCTTCAGGCGCTAAAACTCCTGAAATTATAGGTTCTAAAACTTGATAACTATTCTTCTCTGCTCTAACTAGAGGATATCGCCATTCTAAAGAAAGTTGAGGAAAAACTCTTCCCGTGGAACCCGAAAATTTTCGGTTTTCTTCTTCTATAAAATAATCTTGAACTAAATATCCATCTGCTCTTAGAGTCGCAGAAAGACTATAAACGTCTCCTAACGATCCTATATAAGGAAAATGCCACCCCGTCTCTGTATTCAGTTTTTGTACAGATGTTCCATGATTACGGGTAGATGCAGATGCATATGCATCAAATGTCCAATAGCCTTTGCCTGAAGATGGATTACCTTGATAATTATATTGTACAACTGGAAGTAATAAGGGGGAAAAATCATTATCAACATCATATCTCATCTCTTGGAAAAAAGATCCTGAAAGACCAAAATATGAATTCTTTCCAAAACCTTCTAATTTTGCAGTGTTCTCTAGCCAAGGTACATTGTAGTTGCCTATGTCATAACGAAGCATAAAGGTATCATCTGAAACATAGTTTATGTCTGTGGATAATCTCCACCAACGATTGATATCGTATTCAAAATCTGAAAAGAAATAACCTCTAACGTCTCTCTTGGAATCCATCGTTGTTATCGCTCCTTCAAAATTTAACATACCTTTTTGAAAACGACCTCGATAGCTTCCTCCAAATAAAATACCTTCTTTACTTGTAAACATTGGGGAAAAAGTAAAATCTTGATATTCATCAATAACATAAAAATAAGGCGTGATTATTTTTGCTCCTAAATCCTTATCCCCTCCAAAAGAAGGCATTAAAAAACCTGACTTCCTCTTAACATTAGGATCAGGATGGGAAAGATAGGGACTGTAAATAATAGGAACCCCTTTAAAGTCTAACCAGGCATTGTAATAACGAATAGTTTGTTCTGGTTCATCTCGTTCCATAGTCTCTGCGTTTATAGACCATAAAGGAGAACCTTCACAAATATCACAAGGAGAATATTTTACTCCCTTTAAAACTGAAACATCTTCTTCTTTATAAATGAACTCTTTTGCACTCATTTTGGATTGATCCGCTAAAATCATCCGAATGTTCTTCGATATACCTTCCTTCATGTTATCTTTTACTTCCATAGAATCCGAAAAAATAACTCGACCATCTGGAGGCATTAAAACTACATTACCTTCTGCTAAAATAACATTGTCTTTTAAATTATACGAAACTTTATCTGCTTTCAAAATAGACGCATTTTGTTGAAACTCTACATTGCCAATAGCACTTACGGTTTGATTCCCTTCATCATATTCAAAACGATCCGCTTCCATGTTAACAGGATCTCTCATATTTAAAGATAAGGGAGAATCACTAGCTTTTGTCGTCCCTGAAAAATCTTGAACTTCTAAGGTTACTGGAAGGTTTTCTCCTAATGATATCGTTTCTGCGGCTTCTCCTTCATAACTGAAAAATAAGCTTAAAAATAAGAAAAAGCTTAAAAGAAAACCAGCTTTAATCATTAAGATACCTCTCTATCTTTAGACCAGCTGGTCTTTATGCGTTCAGAATATTTTATTAATCTGGAAAAAGGATGTGATGCAGATAAGATGTAAAAACAAATCAAAGATGGCAAAATAACATTTGCATACATAAATATAATCAAATACGGATTTCTAGTCGCTGCATTCTCTATTCCTAAAGATGCTGATTGAACTAAAAGCATACATAAAACAGCTATAAAAACTCTCTCTGATTGCCCCCTGCGACTAAAGTTCCCTCTTATTAAAAACGTAACTGCAATTAGAGCAAAACAAAGATTATATAAAGGTAAAATAAAACGTTTATTCAACTCTATAAGGAGCTTGTTATGATTCTTTGTCTCTATGTTTTCTCCTCTTTGAGCAGACAAAAGTTCTGAAAAAGTTAATTCCCTGGGATCTTTTATTCTAGAACCACTTTGATCGTCTCCTATCTCTCCAAAATCCATAGTATAACGATCAAAATATAAAACGGAAAAACGTCCTGTCTTCTTGTCTATCTCTTGTCTGGAGCCATTCTCTATAATAGCTTTTGCACTGTTTAAATCCTGAATCATTCGTCCTCGTTCCGCTATTATAGTAACTTTCGATCCATCTCTTTGGTCATTAATTAAAAGCCCATACATGTTACCTGAACTATCTCTCTTCCTAACATAAACGGTAAAACCTTTACCTATTTCGTTAAACTCTCCTTCTTGTAAGATTATATGTGAAACATCATGACGGATAGTCCACTGTAATTCCTTAAAATCAACAACCGATTGAGGAACCCATTGAAAAGTCATAAAATAAGCAAAAAAAGTTAAAAATAAACCTACTAAAATCGCTGGCGTGGCTATTTGTAAAGGGCGAAGACCACACGCATGCATAACAATAAGTTCTCTATCTAAACTCATCCGGTTATACACAAATAAAGTTACGGCAAATAAGGCTATAGGCATTAAAATTACTAAAAAACTAGGAAGTAAAAGAAGCGTTAATTTAATAAATAAAAAACCTGATAAACCTTTGGTAACTATCATATCTATAAGACGAAGCGATTGTGTTAACCAAACAATCGTAAGTAAAGCGGCCGATACTAAAATAAGACCCGCAAATATTTGCTTAATAATGTAAATGTTTAACGTACGCATGCGGAGATTATAATTACTATATTAAATCAGACAAACTATTTATGCTTAAAAGAAGATATTTTTATTTTCGATAAAGGATGTTTACTTTGTACTAAAGCCTTTAATCGATTGTCAAGAACATGGGTGTATATTTCGGTGGTCGCTATATCTGCATGTCCAAGCATTTGTTGAACAGAACGTAAGTCCGCATCATGGGCTATTAAATGACTAGCAAAAGAATGCCTAATAACATGTGGGGATAAACGATTAGGATCTATATTGGCTATTACAGCTAATTTCTTTAAAAGCTTAAAACAACTATCTCTAGTAATATGACCTGTTTTACTATGTGATGGAAAAAGCCATTTAGAATCTCTTTCCTTCTTTAAGCTTTTTTCTCTTACCTTTAACCATGATGATATCGCACTTAATGAGTTCGGATTCAATGGAACAATCCTTTCTTTCCTACCTTTGCCCATAATCGTAATTGCGTCTTGTTTCCTCGTAACAGAACTTAATGGTAAGCTAACTAATTCTGATATCCTCATGCCTGTTGCATACAAAAGTTCTACTAAAACTAAAGCTTTCTCTGATACCCCTTTCTTTAAACTTTTGCTCGCCATAATCAAATTTTCTATCTCTTCTTCACTTAAATATTTTGGAAGGCTATGACCAATCTTCGGTGATTCTATATTATCGGTGGGGTTGTCTGTTCGGATACCTTCGGAAAACAAAAACCTAAAAAATTCTCTTAACGCTGAAAGACGTCGACTCTGTGTCCTTGCTGACATACCTACATTATCAAGAGAAATAACATAGTTACTTATATCTTTTTCTTGCGCCTTCTCTGAAACTTTCTTCCTTAAAGACATAAAATTTGCAAAGTCTTCTAAGTCTCTACGATAAGATGAAAGCGTATTTATAGATGCTCCTCTCTCCGAACTGAGCATCTCTAAAAAAGTATCTAAGTACTTCATCTATTTCACAACTTGAGAGGTAATATCTATACTTACTGGTTCTGGCGTTAGTTCTATATCAAAGGTCATAACGTATATTACGAAAAATATTATCAACGCTAAAACTAGCCAAATAATCATTTTCTGCAAATTAAATCTGCTTTTCATTTTATTCCCTTTACGAAAAAGTTTTTAAGGTGGTAAATTCTAAGGTAAAATAATTATTCTTTCAAGATTGCTGGAGAAACCTTAATCGTGAATCTTAAAATAAAAAAAACAATTATGATTATTGGAATGATGGGAAGCGGAAAAAGTTCTATTGGGCGAAAAATTGCCGCTTATTATAATCTACCTTTCATAGATAGCGACAAAGAAGTCGAAAAAGCAGCTTATTGTACGGTTAAAGATTTTTTCGAATTGTATGGTGCTGATGAATTCCATAGATGCGAACACAGAGTAATAGAAAGACTCTTAAATGGTGAAGTGTGTATTTTGTCTTCTGGAGGTGATGCTTTCTTACATCCTGAAACTAGAGCTCTAGCTAAACAAAAAGCTATTACTGTATGGCTCAGAGCTGATCAAAACTTGTTGTATAAAAGATTAAAAGGAAGAGATAGAAGACCTCAAATACCTCAAGATCCTGAAGCTTTAAAAACGGTTATTGCTAATTTCTTGAATGTTAGATCTCCTATCTATTCTACAGCAGATCTTACTATTGAAAGCTTAGATGAATCTTCTGAAAAAACCGCTAAAAGAGTGATAAATGCTTTAAATGAATTCTTGGCAAAATGAATGTTGAATCTTAGACGCTAACTATATGCCTTTTCATGTTTTCGGTCTCTTCCCCGTTCTTCTTTACAACATCAAAAGCGTAATTTATATTCCCTTTTAAATCTTGTTTTATCGCTATGGAACGAAAATAAGCAACAACAAAAATCCTTACTGAAAGAGTTAAACCGTTCCCCTTCCGTTCCCTGTCAATTTTAGAGCATAAGTCATGTAAATTGGTGCCTTCCCATTTTATAATTGTATCTAGGGCTTCCCACGTCTCTTTCTCTAGTCTCATACTGGTACGACGCCCATTTACATTTACATTATGACTTATTAACATTAGTGCATCTCCCGCGATAGTTGCCATAACCGTCTACCTACAACTTAAAGTTAGCAAAACTCATTGTCAATCTTCTTTTTTATATAGTCAGTAAATAATTTAACATTTATAATAATCTTATGAAAAAAAACGAAAACCAAAACAATTTATCTCATGAACATAAATGTGATGCTCCAGGTTGTCATGAACCAGGAACTTGTCGTGCGCCAAAAGATAAATCTCTTACTGAGTATTTCTTCTTTTGTCCTAAACATGCTCGTGAATATAACGAAAAATGGGACTATTATCAGGGTATGAGTGAAGCCGAAATAGAAGCTAATCTCCGAGAAGATGTGGGTTGGCATCGACCTACTTGGAGCTTCTCTGCTAATAAACCTTCTTTAAAAGATCCTTTTAATCTGCAAAAAGAATTAGGAATAAATATAGGAAAAGTTAAAAATAAAAAAATCATAGACCCTGAAATCCTAAAGGCTATGAAAATACTCGGAATCCAAGAACCTCTTGTTAAAGAAAAAATAAAAGAAAAATACCGCGAATTAGCAAAAAAATATCACCCAGATATAAATACTGAAAATAAAGCTGAAGATATTTTTAAAAAAATATCTACTGCTTATAAATTATTGTTAAAAACTGTAAAATAAATACTTATTTTGGCGCGCTCGGCGGGAGTCGAACCCACGACCTTCGGCTTCGGAGGCCGACACTCTATCCAACTGAGCTACGAGCGCTAAAAAGAAAAAAACATAAACTAAAAAAAATAATATCGCCAAGAAATTTTTCTAATTACTTCAAAACTATTAGATATCTTCGAAAATCCATACCTTTTATATTTGCATATTCATAATGCTTTGATATGCCGATATTACTTTATCTCTAACTGCTACCATCGTTCCTAACGCAGTCTCTGCATTCGAAATAGCTAAAACTACATCTTGCATATCTGCTTGTCCTGCTATCGCCTTTAAACTTGTTATTTCACTTTGTTGTGCAGCTTCTATACTTTGTTCTAATGTGTTCTTTAAAACTTCTCCAAAACCTCTACCATTGGTAAATTCGGTTGCATTGTCTGAACTATGCTCTATTGCTCGGTTCGCTGCTGCTTTGTATGCTGATAGGGCGCTGCTAAAATCAACCATAACTTATTCTCTTCCTTAAATAAATTAACGGAGCATATCTATTGTACGAGAAGTCATATCCTTTACTATACTTACAGCTTTTAAATTAGCATCATAAGATCTTTGCGCTTCTCGCAAATCCATCATTTCCACTAAAGGGTTAATATTTGGTAACAATACATAACCATTTAAATCTGCTGCTGGATTAGAAGGATCATACTTCATTTGAAATTCAGAATCATCATTTTTTATTTGATTAACTTTTACTACTTTTACTCCTAGATGTTTATCAAACTCATTCTTGAAGGTTACTACTTTCCTACGATAAGGTTCGCCTCCTGGATATTTCGAAACAGATTCGGCATTCGCTATGTTCTCTGAAACTACACGAAGACGAGTCGCTTGTGCTCTCATTCCTGCTAAAGATATTTGTTTGCTTGCCATTAATTCATCCATTTAAATTCTCCAAAACTATTCTTTAATTGTTATTGCCTAAAGCTAAATTAATAAGACCTATATTCTTTTGATAAATACTAGCTACTAAATCATAATTCGAACGAGTAGAATCCATCTTTGCTATCTCTTCTTCAACTATAACTCCATTACCGTCTAATGATGTCTCATAACTTGGTTTTACGCTATGAACAACATATCCTCCAAAACTAGAAGAGGGGATACCTATATGCATCGGATGGGTCTTTATTAGTGATACTCCTCTTGAGCTAGAACCTAAATGTGAGGAATTGCTTGTAGATAAACTTGAAGTTAATACCTTGTTATTCGCTTTTAAAACCCTAGAAAAATCTAGTTTATCTAAATCTTTCGGTAAATACTCTGGAGTGTTTACGTTCGCTATGTTCTGAGCTAAAACCGCTTGTCTCGCACTAAGCCAATTAAGCTGTTGTCCCGCAATCTTAAATAAACCTATATCTTGTAAATTCATTTTATACCCCATTACTTATAAACCCTAAATAAAGCAATGCAAAAAACATGCCATAAGCTCTCATGGAGATTAAGCCTTTTTTAAATCTGAATGTTTATGATGATTAAATATTTTTAAAGGTTAACCTAAAATGGATGAAAATAATAAAAAACAAAAAAATATCGCCGTAGCTTTGAAATATGAAGAAAACTCTTCTAATGCTCCTGTCGTCGTGGCTAAAGGGCGAGGGTATATTGCTGAGCAAATTATAAAAATTGCTCAGGAAAATGGCATAAATATACATAAAGATGCTGATTTAGCCGAAATCCTTGAAGCTATTGATATTAACTCTGAAATCCCTCTCGAGGCTTTCTCTGCTGTGGCCGAAATCCTTGCTTATATGTATCGTATGAATGGAAAAATATTAAAGGAAAATCAATGAAAAAACAAAAAAATCTAAACGATGAAATCTCAAAAGCTAAAACTCTTATGTCAATAGCAAAAAAAATGATGGCGAAAGGTTTTTTTGTAAATATTATTCCCTTAAAAAATATTGTGTGTAATATCTATGATACTTTAAATGAGTCGGAGGCTGATGAATGGAAAAAAATGCAGCCTGTAATGGAAAAATTAACGGCAGAAATGAATAATTTTGCTCAGGAATTTAATGAAAAAGATTATTACGGAGATAAATTATAATTTATGAATGCTATGTTATATATTAATGCTTTATTAGCTTTATTAGCTATTATCGGGGTGATTCTTTTTTTGGCTTGGTTGGTAAAACGTTTTGGTCTTGGTCCTATAACTCCTAACGCTACTCAACAAAAAAGAATTGCTCTAATCGCTGCTTTAGGAATAGATTCTAAACGCAGAATCTTGCTAGTACGATGTGATGATAAAGAACATTTGTTGCTTGTGGGCGGAAATACTGATTTACTTATCGAATCTATGCCTAAACATAAAGAAGAGAAACTTCATGAAGCTTAAGTATATACTTATTTTTTCTATATTTATTCTTTTTTTCTGCTGCCAAGATAATGCTTTTGCTCAGAGTATAAATATTGATTTGGGAAATTCTGAAAATCTTGATGGAACTGTATCGGGAAGAATTATTCAACTTATATTATTAATCAGTGTCCTTGCTTTAGCTCCAAGTATATTGGTAATGATTACTTCTTTTACTCGTATTGTCGTCGTTTTATCTATTGTTCGACAAGCTCTGGCTACACCAAATATTCCTCCTAATGCTGTACTCATTAGCCTAGCTTTGTTTATGACTGGTTTTATTATGGCTCCTACTTTCGAAAAAGCTTGGAATACTGGAATAGAGCCAATAATTGCTGAAAAAGTTGATCTTAAAACAGGTCTTGAAGTCGCTATAGAACCTTTCCATGAATTTATGCTTAAAAATGTTAGAGAAAAAGATCTTGAGTTGTTCTTGGGAATGACTAACCAAAAAGTTGAAAAACCTGAAGATGTTCCTCTCTCTGTCCTTGTGCCTTCTTTCATGATAAGTGAACTTAAACGAGCTTTCGAAATCGGATTTTTGATTTTTATTCCTTTCTTAATTATTGATATGGTCGTGGCTTCTGTTTTGATGAGTATGGGTATGATGATGTTACCTCCAAGTATGATTTCTATGCCTTTTAAATTAATCTTCTTTGTGCTGATCGATGGTTGGTATCTTTTAACTGGAAGCTTGGTCCGTAGCTTTATTACTTAATAAGAGAAACTCTATTAAGAAATTCAATAGGGCTTAGTGTATTACGCTGCTTAAAGAAGAATCTTTAATCATATTACTGTATGACGATGTAAAATTCTTAAAGCCTTCTATAGATTTTATGTCTTCAGAAAGAGATTGATAGTCTCCTACGCCTGTCTTAATTGGACTCGTTATTAAATTAAAAGCATCGTAATATGGACTTCTTTTCATGTACGGAATGAAATTTTGTCTCGCTCTTGCTACTCCTCTTTCTTGTCCTGCTAATTTCATAGCTGTTACCCAATATAAAATATTCTGGGCCTCTTGTTCGCTAATACCTTTACGAGCTTCTGGTTTTTTGATGGTCTTACGTAATGCTTCAGATACTTCTTCCCAACGCTTCTCTCCCCATAAAATCTCTGTATATAATGAATTCGCTTCATAAGAGTCGTCCCCTGATAAAAGAGCTAGGGCTTCTTCTGGCTTGGAGGTATCTGCTAATGCTTTGGCTCGTATATATTTCCTTTGATCCTTAAGACGTTCCGAAGCTGACTCATTCTCACTATTATCTAATGCTTCTAACGCTAAAACAGGAGATTTGTTTAAAAGATAAACTAAGGCGAGTCTCGTGCCTGTTAATGATCGTTCTGTTCTACTTAAATTACTACTTGAAAGCTGACGATTCAAAATCTCTGCCGCTTGCTCCAAAAGATCAACTGCAACTAAACGATCCGCAAGACGACGAAGCATTTCGTTACCTCTATAATCTGGGGGCGTAAGTTCTTTAAACTCTTCATATAAGGCTATCGCTTTTATTGGAGGCATTTCATCTGCTTTGCCATTAAGATATAAATCTACAAATAAATTATTCATACGTTTTGCGTTATCTCTTCCCTCTGATAATCCTCCAAAAGAAATGGAAATATCTTTCATGCTTCTTAAGGCCTGAGCGTAATCTTTGTTTGAAAGATATAAATCAACTAAACTATTTAAAATCCCTAACTCGTAATCTCCTGAACGCCAAGCAAAACGTAACTTCTCAAGTTCTTGT
>CALXRE010000037.1 GCA_944390645.1 uncultured Alphaproteobacteria bacterium
ATTTGGGAAGCGTTAGCCATAGGATTGACTAAGGAGCAAGCCAAGAAGAGAAAAGAAAATAAGAATAATTTAAGACAAGGAGACATCATAAGTGATTAGCGGAAAGTCACCATATTTTTACAAATATTTTCAGGAACATCTATGACTTTTCCTGCATTATTCCAAGAACGCATTAGGCAAGAAGTGATATTAAGCGAAGGAGTTTCTCCCATAGTATAGCAACCAGGACCGACCAGAGCATATCGTATAGTTTTTACTTCTTTAGGAGGAATATTTTCCATATTAAGGTTTGTAGATATCCCAGGCCATTTTATATCTGTGACCAGAGCATCTATTTGCATATTTGAGTCGTTTTTGACATAGAAAGTCATTTGGCAGAATATCTGACCAGCGAGAGTTTTTTTTACGCTAAAATCATCGAAGAAGACCAGGACAGGTTGGTTATTATTTTTTGCAGGAGCATTATTAGGAGCAGAGGTAACAGTGTTTTGAGAAGAAGCTTTTCCATAGCTTACAGGAGCAGAAGATTGTGCATATAACAAAGAAGAAGATGTTAATAATCCAATAAGGATAGGAAAGAATAATTTCATATTTAATAATCTCCGAAAAAAGACAATTAAAGATATTTATACTTTATTTCTAAGAAAAATGACACCTTTTTTTAACTTTGCTTAGATATAAAGGAGAAAACAGGAAATAAAGATTTGTATATAAAGGAACAGAGATGAAGAAATATTTTTTCTGTGGTATTGGCGGAATAGGGATGAGTGGATTAGCAGAAGTTTTATTATCAACAGGAAATAAAGTTATAGGTTCTGATCGTAGTTTTGATGTAGGCAAGAAAGAATTATTACGTTTGAGTTTTAAGGAGAAAGGTATAGATATTTTTCCACAAGATGGTTCAGGAGTAGATAAGAGTATAGATGTTTTTGTTATTTCTTCAGCTATAGAATCGAACAATATAGATTTTATCAAAGCGCAGTCCTTAGGTATAAACATCAAGAGTCGAGCAGAAGTTTTATCAGAGATATTTTCTTTACATAATGGCATAGCGATAGGAGGAACCAGCGGTAAGACAACAGTTACCGCGATGACAGGAGAGATTTTAAAGCAAGCGGGTCTTTTTCCGAAAATTATCAATGGAGGAATAATGTTGAATGAAGGCTCGAATGTAGCATTAGGAACAGGAGGTTTTTGTGTTATTGAAGCAGATGAGAGTGATGGGAGTATAGAGTTATATAGACCATCAATATCAGTTGTTACTAATATTAGTTTAGATCATAAACCTATAATAGAGTTAAAGAAATTATTTATAGAATTTATTTCCAAGGCTACGGTAGGAGCAGTTTTAAATGGAGATTGTTCAGAGACAAGAGAACTTAAGAAATATAATGATAATGTAATAACGTTTTCGCTAAAAGAAGAAGGCTCAGATATAATAGCAAGGAATATTCGTTTAACAGAAGAAGGTTCTTTTTTTGAAGTTGGAGATACTAGTTTTGAATTAAGAGTTATAGGTCGCCATAATATAGAGAATGCATTAGCTTCGATAGGAGTTGGAGATATGTTAGGAATATCAAGGACTATTTCGAGCAAAGCATTATATAATTACAAAGGAGTTCATAGGAGATTAGAGACCGTAGGTAAAGCGAAAGGTATAACGGTTATTGATGATTTTGCTCACAATCCTGCGAAGATAGCGGCTACCTTATCAGCATTAAAAGAGAGTATAGGAAGGTTATGGATAATTTATCAACCCCATGGTTATGCGCCGACTCGTTTAATGAAAGAAGGATTAATAGAAGTTTTTTCATCGTATATGGACAAGAATGACATTTTATTACTAAGTGAAATATTTTATGCAGGAGGTAGCGTAAGTGCAGATATTTCATCTGAAGATATAGCAAAGCCTTTACGAGCAAAGGGAGTAAAAGCAGAGGTAATTTCATCGCGTTCAGAAATTTTAGGAAAGATAATGAGCGAGGTTAAGAGGGGAGATAGGATAGTAGTCATGGGAGCAAGGGACGAGACACTTTCCGATTTTGCTCATACAATATTTCAAGCGATAGAGATTAAATATAAGGAAGGGAGCGAATAATGAAGCCCAATAAGATAAAGATAGGAACATGGGTTGGTCTTATTTGTCCAGCGAGTCCAGTTAATGAGGAAGAAATCAAGATAGCAGAAACGACATTAAAGGATATAGGATTAGTCCCCGTATTAGGAGATCATTTAGTGAATAAAGGATCTTATCTTTCTGGTACGGATATAGAAAGAGCAGAAGATATAAAGAGATTTTTTGAGGCAGCAGATATTGGGGCGATTTTTTGTATTAGGGGAGGTTATGGTTCATCGAGGCTTTTAGATATTCTAGATTTTAAACTTTTCAAAGATAATCCGAAGCCTTTTTTTGGTCACAGTGATATTACAGCCCTTAATAATGCGATATTTTTGAAGACAGGATTAGAGAGTTATAGTGGTCTTATTCTTAAGGAAGAGATAGGAGGAGAGACCCGAAGGACTTTAGAATATTGTTTAAAGCAAACTCCATTAATTTTTTCGCATCAAAATTTTTTAAGAAAAGGAGTAGGTACAGGACATTTAATAGGAGGAAATTTGACGGTTTTTTTACATCTTTTAGGTACGCAATACTTTCCAGAAGTTAGAGGGAATATTTTACTTTTAGAGGATGTAGGAGAGAAGCCGTACGAGCTAGATAGGAAGCTGAGGCATTTATTACAAGCTGGAATATTTTCGCAAGTAAGTGGAGTAATTTTTGGTAGTTTTTATCATTGTGAAGATGGAGTATCAAAAGCGGATAAATGGCGAGAGGTTATAAAAGAGTATGGAGAACAGTTTCCATGTCCTGTAGTTATAGATTTTAATTATGGTCATCATCCGAATAGTGTAGTTTTAGCGATAGGATCTAAAGTAGAAATATCATCATTACAAGGGACAGTAACATTTTATGATTAACAA
>CALXRE010000038.1 GCA_944390645.1 uncultured Alphaproteobacteria bacterium
CGACAGCGAGTTCAAAGTATTATTATATAAATTCGAGCCAGAAAGTAGGAAGTAGTAGACCCTGTTATTTTATAGGCGACCGAATAGCAACAGCGGTTGAGACTATTACAGAATGTAATCGAGCAAATGAGACATCAAATATAGCATGTCGTTATGGCTATGATAATTCTTACAATAATACTTGTGATAATATCGTAAAATATGATCCTTCAAGAGTAGCTACGACCAATACAGTTACTTATGCAAATAGTGTATCTCAAGAATGTTGCGCTTGTTGTAGTCTAAACCCAGGTCAAGTTTTATATACCACAAATAGTTCTTCAGGAAGCTATACAACTCCATCAAGTGGTTGTAATAACGCAAGATATAAAGTTGAAGTTAGAGGTGCTGCAATACCATCTGCTAGTGTTCCAACTACAAGTTGGTATGGTACAGCAGGTCTAGGCGGAATAACCTGGGCAATATATAGAATGCCTCCAGGTACTAAAATAGATTTTGCTAATTATGGTACTCCGGGTTCAGCCTCTTCAGGATGGTGTTCTGGTTGTTCAGGTACTGTAGGAGGGCAAGGTTATGCAGCTTATCATAACGGTAGTTTAATCATGGTTGCTGGCGGTGCTGGTGGTCAGTGTTGGGTATACGGTTCTGGTAATGGAGGAGGAGGAAATTCATGTGGTACAGCTTCCTTAGGGAGTAGACCAGGTAAAGGTGGTTGTAATGGTATTGGAGGGGCAGGAGGAGGAAATGGTGCAGCTTCAGGAGGAGCTCAAAATGGAGGAAAAGGAGCTCGAGCTTGTGATAATTCTGGCTCTGGAGGAGGCAGTGGTTACGGAGGAGGCGGAGGAGGAGGTTGCCAAGGAGGATATCCTCCAGGAGGAGGTGGCGGAGGAGGATATCTTCGCACAAGTTCTATTGGATCGTTAACATATGTTTCTGGAGGAGGATATACAGGTAACACCTCTGCCAATATGGAAGCAAAAACATACGGTGTTGTTACATTCATTGGAGAGTAAGATGTAAGGATAGATATTTTTATTTTCTTTTATTTCTGTTTTTATATCATTTAAAAAGATTCTATAAAAATAATTTTGAGATATAAAAATGCTTAGATTTATCTTTACGATATTTATAATAAATTGTTTATTTACAGATATTTCATTTGCTCAAAGTACAATAGTTTCTCATGAAGCTGAATATGAATTATCTTTAGCGGAACCTCCAAAAACAGGTTTAGGCTTAACTGCAGCAGGAGGTGTAATGAAATATAAGACAGAATATACCTGTGATGGTTGGATAAGTTCGAACAGCTTTATTTTAAAGCTTTATTATGATGGATTAGGAGAAGAAACACGTTTATGGAATATATCTACCTTTGAAAGCAAAGATGGTTTAACAATGAGCTTTGCTACTCAAGTTTCTTCGGAAGAAAAAGACGGAGAGGTTGAAAAAGTAGTTGGGCAAGCTAGCATTCCATCATTAGGTAAAGAAGGTAGAGCGTATTTTTCATATCCCGAGAAGATATCTGTATTTTTACCATCAGGAACAATGTTTCCAACAAAGTTTAATATAGCGTTATTATCAGCAGCACAAAGGAGTAAGAAAACATTTTCAGGCATAATGTTTGATGGTAGTGGTTTTGATGCAGTTTCAGAGGTAAATGTTTTTATAAGTCCTAGTCAAGCTACAGATTTGCGCAAATCAATACAAGGAGATGTAGGTCTTTTAAGAAGAGAGGTTGCATATGATTTTTCTATGGCTTTTTTCCCGTATTCTTTGGAAGGAGAGAGTACAGGGATTCCGTCTTATGAAGTACATTCAACCTATTTTTCAAATGGAATTGCAGGAGAGATAATACAAGATTTAGGATCATTTAAGATAAAAGCGGTTTTAAAAAAGCTTAGGAAGTTACCAGAACCAAAATGCTAGGATAAAAACTTCTTGACAAAATGTGTTTTAAAGAGGTAAAGAAGTCCGTTTCTACTAACGAATAAAGAAGTTTATTTTAGTAGATATGTAAAAATATATTAAGCCTTTCCTCGGCATTTTGGCGAGGGAGCAATTTTTTATATTTGTTTATACCTTATTTAGGTTAGGGGAGAACTCATGGTACTTATTAATTCTGAAGATGATGTAATAAGCCCGGATGATGCAGATGATACACTTCTAGATTCGCTTAGTGCAGCAGTAAAGAAGCTTATATCTAAAGGTAAAGGAAGGGGATACATCACAGTAGATGAGTTAAACGAGGTTCTTCCTCCAGATAAAGAAAGCTCTGAACGCATAGAAGATGTAATGTCGATTCTTTCTGAGATGGGCATTAATTTTGTAGATAGTGAAGAAGAAGATGAAGAATCTACGAATGAAGAAGGAGAAGACGATAAGGGAAATATAGGAGATGACCTTTCAGGTCGTACAGATGATCCTGTAAGAATGTATTTGAGAGAGATGGGAGCAGTAGAGCTTTTATCTCGAGAAGGTGAGATAGCCATAGCTAAGCGTATAGAAGCAGGGAACGATGTAATGATAGGAGGTCTTTGCGAGAGCTATATGACATTAAAAGCATTAATGGAATGGAATGATTCTTTAATTGCGGGAAAGATGCTTTTAAGAGATATTATAGATCTTGATGCCACCTATGATTCAGAGCCTAGTCAGGGTCAACTTGCGGTTGCGGAGAAGGAAAGAAGAGAAGCAGATATCGCCTTAAAGAAGTTAGAAGAATCCGAAGAAGATATAGAAGAATCCGAAGAAATAGAAGAAGATGAAGATTATGAAGAAGATTCTTCAGAAGAAGACGAAGAAGACTATATAGAAGAAGATGAAGATTATGAAGAAGATTCTTCAGAAGAAGGAGATGAGGAAGAAGGAGATGAATATGATTATGAAGATTCTCCTTCTGTTTCTTTAGCACAGATGGAACAAACGTTATTACCGAAAGTATTAGATGTATTTTCGCAGATAGTAGGTTGTTACCAGAAGCTTAGGAAGTATCAAGAACAACGAGTTAAAGCAATGCTTTCAGGTAAGGCATTACCTATTTCTACAGAGAACAAATATTTAGCGTTAAAGAAAGAAATGGTAAGTCTTATGGAAGGGGTTCATTTGAATCCATTAAGGATAGAGCAATTAGTAGATCAACTTAATGACGTTAATAAGCGTCTTATGATGTTAGAGGGTAAGCTTTTACGTTTAGCAACGAGTTGTAAGATTAAGAGGGATGAGTTTTTAGAAGTTTATAGGGATAGTGAACTTGATCCGAATTGGCTTGATAAGATAGCGAAGATGCCTGGTAAAGGATGGAAGACATTCACTACGGTTCATAATGCAGACATTGTAGACATAAGGAATGCGATATCTTCTTTAGCAGGAGAAACAGGTATGCCTATAGTAGAGTATCGCCGTATAGTTTCAACGGTTAAAAAAGGAGAGCAAGAATCTAGCCGAGCAAAGAAAGAGATGATAGAAGCCAATTTACGTTTAGTTATTTCGATAGCTAAGAAGTATACTAATCGAGGCTTACAATTTCTTGATTTAATTCAAGAAGGCAATATTGGTTTAATGAAAGCAGTAGATAAGTTTGAGTATCGTAGGGGTTATAAATTTTCTACATATGCGACATGGTGGATAAGGCAAGCAATTACACGTTCTATAGCAGATCAGGCGAGGACGATACGAATACCTGTTCATATGATAGAGACGATAAATAAATTGGTCAGGACTTCAAGGCAGATGCTACATGAGATAGGTAGGGAGCCAACACCTGAAGAGCTAGCAGAGAAGTTGACGATGCCGTTAGAAAAAGTAAGAAAGGTTATGAAGATAGCCAAAGAGCCTATCAGTTTAGAGACTCCGGTTGGAGATGAAGAAGACAGTCATTTAGGAGATTTTATAGAAGATAGGAATGTCACGCAGCCATTAGATGCAGCTATACAGGCGAATTTAAGAGCTACGTGTACAGTAGTTTTATCAAGTCTTACGCCTAGGGAAGAAAGAGTTTTAAGAATGCGTTTTGGTATAGGTATGAATACGGATCATACATTAGAAGAGGTAGGGCAGCAATTTTCTGTTACAAGGGAACGTATTCGTCAGATAGAGGCAAAGGCATTAAGAAAATTAAAACATCCTAGTAGGTCAAGGAAGCTTCGTAGTTTTCTAGATAACGGTTAATAATTAAATAAAAAGTTTTAGGAATATTTTTATAATTTTCTTAGGTAAATGGTGTTGACAAGCAATTAAGATGAAGCTATTCTCCAGTTTCTTTTGTTACAAAGGGTCCTTAGCTCAGTTGGTTAGAGCAGGCCGCTCATAACGGTCTGGTCGTAGGTTCGAGTCCTACAGGACCCACCATTTTATAAAGAAACACATCTTTAAATCGATCAATCATCAGTAATTAGATATATTTTCTTAAGGCTAAGGGAACTAAGCAAGCAGTTTCAGCTCTCAAGATATGTCTATCAAGGCTTGCAGGAATAGTAAAAGAGAAATTTCGTAACATTTCAAGTTCTTCTGGAGCAAAGCCGCCTTCAGGACCTATTAAGAAAGCAACAGGAAGATTCTTAGTTAGTTTTATTGCGTCAATAAGTTTATTTCCATTTCCAGTTTCGTCTAAGAAAATCAACTTACGTTGTTTGTCCCAATTTTCTAGACAATTATGTAGATTTATAGGTTCAAAGATTTTAGGAATGCTTATTCTACGAGATTGTTCTGCAGCTTCAATACTTATACTTTTAAGTCTATCAATATTGACTCTGGATACAATAGTTCTTTTAGTAATAATTGGGTTTATATTTTTTACACCTAATTCAGTAGCTTTTTCTACTATTAAGTCTGTACAATTTCTTTTTACAGGAGCAAAAAGTAGAGATACATCATCAGGAGTTTCAGGCTCAGATATTTTTTCGCCTATTAGGATATAAGCTTTATGATTTTTTTCATATATTACAGAAGCTTTAAATTCACCATTATTATCATTAAAAACAATTATATTTTTTTTGTTTTCTACTCTCATTACGTTAGAAATATAGTGCAATTTATCAGCAACAAGAGGTAAAGTATCTCCAGAAATTAACTGATTTTCAAGAAACAGGCGTATCAACATTTATATTTTCCGTTATAGGTTTATTAGAGAGATAAACGCTAATATCAGGATCATCAAATTGTTCAGGTAGCATATATTCTTTAGCATATTCTCGATATACTCCTGAGCTTAGGAATAATTGGAACAAGTCTGGGTCGATATGACCATTTTTGCTCATATCATTCATTGTAGCGATTATTTCGCTTAATTTTTTAATTTTTTTATAAGGACGATCAGTTGAAGATAAAGCTTCAAAGACATCTGCAATAGCAATAATTCTCGCGGGTATAGACATTTGTTCTTTTTTTAATCCTCTAGGGTAACCTTTTCCATCTACGCGTTCATGATGAGAGGCAGCATATTCTACAACGTCTTTATAATGTTCAGGGAAGGGTATAGCTTTAAGCATTTCAAGAGTAACCCTTACATGATCGTTAATTTTTGCGCGTTCTTCTGGAGTAAGGGTTCCTACACGAATAGATAAATTATATACTTCGCCTCTATTATATCCGCCGAACATATGTTCAGCTCTATCCTCTAGTAAATATTCTACAGCAGGTACTTTTTTATCTTCTTCGATATCCGTTCGATTCAATTCTCCTCTAGATAAGCCTAAAGATCTATCAAAAGTTCTGAGATAAGTTTTTTGAGCTATTTTTTTTATTCTTTCTATACCTAAATCAGTTAGAGCCGAACTTCCAATATTACATCTAGCAAGGAAAGCAAAATCATCATTTAATTCTTTTACATTATTTTCATAAATTTGTTTGTATTCGGATTCTTTTTCAGGGTTTTCGATTTTTGCTTCAAGATATTTTATTTGAGCATCACGTCTTAATACTTCAAATCTAGTACGTATTTCATGTATACGATTATGAACAGTTTCTAATTTAGTAGCTTTGTCCATGATATATTCAGGAGTAGTTACTTTTCCGCAATCGTGCAGCCAAGAAGCCAAATGCAGAGCGTACCATTGATCATCGGATAGTTCGAAATCTTTAAAAGGACCATCAGAAGCTATTACAGCGGCACTAGCTAACATTTTTGTAATTACAGGGACTCTTTGGCAATGAGCGCCAGTATAAGGAGATTTTGTATCAATAGCTCTAGCAACTAGTTCAATTAAAGATTCTAAGACTTTTCTATGTTCAAGCAATAAGCGATTATTTTCCACCAGTATAGATGCATGCATAGAGATAATTTCTACAGATCTTTGAACAGAAGGAGAGAAAGGGATACTTTTCCCTGTTTCATCTTTTGCGTTAATTAATTGCATGACAGCGATGCAATCATCGCGAATATTTGTCAAAGGTACAGTTAGGATAGAATGAGTTTCATAATTATTTTTTTCATCGAAACTTAAAGTTCCAGAGAAATCAAACTCTTGAGACAAATAGACATCGGGGATATTAATAATTTTCCGTTTATTAAAAGCATTTACACAAACATTTTTAGTATTAGGTTCACCAGATTCATTGTTATAGATATCTAGAGGTCTGATATTTACTTGTTTTGTAGAAGATCCCCCCATATGTACTTTTAAAGTGTCATTAATAATTATAGAGAAGTGCAGACGTGTATCATCTCCTAGAGTATAAAGGGTTGCTCCATCAGCATTACTGATTTTTTTTGCTTCTAAAAGAATACGTTCTAGTAGTTCTTCTAAAGTATTTTCAGAATTAATACTTAAATCTCTCATTCTAGTACCTTGTATATAAGCAAGAAAATATAATAATATTAAAATAAACCAAGAATCCTAATTTATGATTAAAAAAGAAGGTAAGCAAGATGAATACGAATTTAGATATTTGTGAAGCAACAGAATTTGTGATTTCGGAAGCAAAAAAGAAAGGAGCAGATTCAGCGGAAAGTAAAGCAATTTATGCGGAAGAAACAAATGTTTCAGTTCGTTTAGGCAAGACAGAGAAGATAGAGAATTCTAATATTTGTAGTATAGATATAAGGTTTTTAAAAGATAATAGACAAGTTATTTTATCATCATCAGAAATAAGTAAAGAAGCTCTAGAGAAAATGGTATCTCAAGCTTCAGATTTAGTTAAGATGGTTCCCGCTTCGGAACTAAATAATATAAAAGAAGGAAAGAAGTATTTGAATAGTTTAGATGAATCATTAGATCTTTACGATTCTGAAGAGATAGAAGTTTCAGCCCTTACCATAAGGGCAAAAGAGGAAGAAGAGAGTGCTTTATCAGTTAAAGGGATAACGAACTCAGAAGGTTCAGAAATTAGTGTTTGTAAGAAGAAGACAGTGATTAATAATAGTAGAGGTTTTTTTGCAGAGACTAGACGTAGTTATGCAACAATAAGTGTAAGTGTTATAGGAGGTTTTGGTCCTGAGAAAGAGACGGATTATGCAAGTTGGAGTAAAGTTTTTTATAAAGACTTACCTATTGTGGGAAAGGTTGGTCAAGAAGCAGCATATAGGACATTGAGACGTCTTAATAGTTTAAAGATAAGTTCAGGCATGATGCCAGTAGTTTTTGAATCTAGGATAGCGAGTAGTTTATTAGGTCATTTTGCCGCAGCCATAAATGGTCAAAACATAGTTAAGGGAGTTTCTTTTTTAAAGGATAAAATGGGAGAGAAGATTTTTGCTTCTGATATAGATATAGTTGATAATCCAAGAGAAAAGAGAGGTCTTAGATCAAGATATTTTGATGATGAAGGAACAGAGAGTAAAGAAATAAAGTTAATCAATCGAGGTTTTTTAAGTAGTTGGTTTTTGGATAATGAAAGTAGTTTTCAATTAAAGCAGGTAAGTACAGGACATGCAAGTAGAAGCATAGGTTGTATGTCTCATCCAAGAGCATCTAATTTATTTTTTACGGCGGGAGGAAAGACGCCGCAAGATTTAATAAAGGATATCAAACGAGGAGTTTTTGTTACAGATTTATTTGGTCAAGGAGTTAATCTTATTACAGGAGATTATAGTAGGGGAGCGACAGGTTTTTTAATAGAAGAAGGAGAATTGACGCATCCTGTTCATGAGATAACCATAGCAGGGAATCTTTTAGATATGTTTAAAAATTTGCAAGTAGCAAATGATTTAGAACATATTAGGGGTATAGATAGTCCAACTTTACGCATAGAAGAAATGGGGGTTTCAGGAAGTTAAAGGAAAAAAGTATTTATTCATTAGCCACGGGGCTTAGAGGTAACAAACTTAATCTACCCAATAGATATTCAATATCTTCAGGGTCCATTTGTAAGTTATTTTCTTCAATTTTAGTAAGAATTCGCTCTATTGTTCGTCTAGAATAACGTTTTATGTCATTTAATCCGCCATCATAATAGTTTTCGTTGATTACGTCTACGGCGGCACGGAAGATAGGATAGAATCGTTTTGGTAGATTAGTTTTTTCGTATAAAGCTTCTAAACCAAGGGCTCCAGAATCATGTAGAAGTATTCTACAGTTACGCACAGGCACATCACTTAATTCAGCCATAGCATATTCGAAGAAAGTCATATCACCCATACATAAGGCACGCAAGATTACGGAAGCAGTAAGTCTTCCATTTTGATTCATCTGAGAGATCATTTTTTGGATATCATCGCCAGAAGATCCAGCAGATATTTTAATTGTAGTTTCTTCTCTAGCTTTAACGATAATATCACTTACAATGTCAGGAGGGAGATCATGTTTTACAATAAGAGTTTCTTTTAACTCATCAGATACAAGGTTTACTAATCGTTCAGCGACAGCGACAGGTAGTTTTGTTCTATACACTAGAGGTTTATGGATTTTTTTACTTTTAGGGAAGCGATCGATTACTTTTTCGAAAGCAGATTGAGAGATTATAGCTTTTTCATTAGCGACTAAAGTAGCCACCGCTTCTTCGCCACCTTTATCAGCGATAGCTTCAGATACTTTTTCAGTTAGATCTGGTCTTCCAGCAACAGCTATAGTTTTTTCTTCATTATTCATTTCGACTATTTCGATGAGGTCTTCAGGAGTGAAAACATTACAGTATTGGATTATAGGGATAGCGACTTCTTCAACATCTCTAGCTAGAATTTTTGCAACATCATGAGGGATATAAGGATTATCTTTTAAATTATCAGCCAGGGCTTTTCGTACGATTATTTCAGCATCATGAACCATAATTCTGAAAACATCTTCAGCAATTTCTTTTTCTTCTTTTGACAAGATGGTTTCGTCGAATACTCTAGCGACTTTTTTTGCGGTATCAGCTCGCACTTCAGGAGAATCATCTGCGATTAAGCGATCTACATCTTTTTTTGTTAATTTTATGTATTTTTCATCAGTCATAGAAATATCTCCGAATGAATAGACTTGCTTATTATAAATATTAAGTATACTTATGCAAAGTTAAAATATTCCAAATAAGAATCTTTAACGGAGCGTAAAATGAGTATTGAAATAAAAGATGAGATTTTAAGTTACTTGGATAGCCGAATAAAAAGAGTTCCGAATTTTCCAAAACCAGGAGTTCTTTTTTATGATATATCGGAGATGCTTAGCGATAGTCATGCATGGTCTTTAGTTATTTCTATTATGTCTAAAGAACTAGGAAATTTTAATCCTGATGTAATTATTGGTATAGAGGCAAGAGGTTTTATTTTTGCCTCACCGCTTTCAATAAATCATGGTTGTGGTTTAGCGTTAGTGAGGAAGAAAGGAAAGATACCAGGAGAGACGATAGAAGAAGAGTACAGTTTAGAATATGGTCATAAGATATTAGAACTATCGACTCTTTCTATTAGACCAGGTCAAAATGTAGTTATAGTTGATGATCTTTTAGCAACAGGAGGTACGGCTCTTGCCACAATAGATTTAGTAGAGAAAGCAGGAGGAATAGTAAAAGGAGTTATGTTTGCTTTAGAG
This sequence comes from uncultured Alphaproteobacteria bacterium, assembly GCA_944390645.1. Classification (GTDB taxonomy): domain Bacteria; phylum Pseudomonadota; class Alphaproteobacteria; order CACZRW01; family CACZRW01; genus RGIG5556. Next base: position 9,945 of record CALXRE010000038.1, read on the forward strand.
TTAAAGAGCTTTAAGTCTAGAGATAAATTTAAAGTCCCAGTTTATTCTTTAATGAGCTACTAAAGCTATTAAGAAGCTATTTTTATTTAAAGAGTTTTTTTTGTTTTCTATATATTGTTGAAGGGCTTATATCTAAAGCATTAGCGGTCTTCAATATATTTCCATGGAATTTTTCTAAAGTTTGTTCAATTACCTCTTGTTCTATTTCTTTTAAAGTTTTATTTTCCCAATCTTTTTTTACTTGTTTATGTAATTTATCGTTATTAAACAGAGGTTTTTTAAGGAATTTTTGTACTATTTTAGCGGTTACAGTTTTAGTATTTTCAGCAATAACAATACTTCTAATTACATTTTGTAGTTGTCGTACATTTCCAGGCCAAGGGTAGTATAATAAGAGTTCCTCTGCATCATGAGAGAAATTTTCAAAAGATTTACCTTCTTCTTGATTAAAAGTAGTAAGGAAATGTTTTGCTAATTTTAAAATATCATGCCCTCGTTCACGTAAAGGAGGTACATATAATCCGAAGACAAATAATCTGTAGTATAAATCTTCGCGCATACGGCCAGCTTCTACTTCATGCCAAGGGTTACGGTTAGAAGAACAGATGAAACGTACATTAACGTGTTTTAGTTTGTCAGAACCAACAGGATTAAAAGTCTGATTTTGTAAGAATCTTAACAATTTAGGTTGTAAATGTAGAGCTAATTCGGTTACTTCATCAAGGAATAAAGTCCCATTATTTGCGGTTAAAGCAGCTCCATCTCGAGATTGTGATGCTCCAGTAAAAGCACCTCGTACATGACCAAAAAGTTCAGATTCCATTAAGTCTTTAGGTATAGCTCCACAATTTAAAACAACGAAAGGTTCTTTAGCTCTAGAACTTCTTTTATGTATAGCTTCTGCACATAATTCTTTTCCTGTTCCACTTTCCCCGTATATGAATACAGGAGCTAAGCTATCAGCTACATTATCTATTTGAGCGTAGAGATTTTGCATTGGAAGGGAAGAACCAATAAAACCACTAAAACTAGAGGTTATTTCGAAATTGAGGATATTTTTTATTTTATCGGTTTTTCTTATTTGTTTAGCGGCTAGTTTAATAGAGTTTAACATACTAGGAGGATCGATAGGTTTTTCTAATAAGTCGAAAGCACCAAGGTGCATAGCCTCTACTGCTAATCTGATTGTTTTTTTTGAGCATATTATTATATTTCGACAAGGAATATCGAGACTTTTAATATATTTAAGGATTTTTATCCAGTTTAAAGAAGTAAGAGTTACATCTATTAAAGAGACATTAGGTTTTTCATTTTTTATAGCAAAGAATAACTTAGTAGGATCTTCAGCATCGAAAGTAATTACATTAAAATCTGTTCCGACAAAGAAATCTTTATATTTATTAGCATCACTAGATATTATAAAAACCGTAGTCATTTTCTTACCTCATTTTTATTTGTAAGATAAAAGATTGAGAAGAAAAAATCTATCTATCCTTGCGATTAAGTTGCGGTTCCTCCAACAGTTAGAGCAGATATTTTTAAGGAAGGTTGCCCGACTCCTACAGGTACTGATTGCCCAGCTTTTCCGCAAGTACCAACTCCTTTATCCATATTAAGATCTTTTGCCAACATTTCGATATTATTCATTACAGTTTTTCCATCACCGATTAGGGTTGCGCCTTTAACAGGAGCAATAATTTTTCCATTTTCAATTAAATAAGCTTCTGATGCAGAGAAGACGAATTTTCCTGAAGTAATATCTACTTGTCCACCTTCGAAGTTTACAGCGTAGATACCCTTTTTTGTAGAAGAGATCATTTCTTCAAAAGAGTTATCTCCTTCAAGCATAAAAGTATTTGTCATACGGGGATAAGGAACATACATAAAAGATTCTCTTCTTCCGTTTCCAGTGCTTTTAGTTTTCATTAATTTAGCGTTCATTTTATCTTGCATGTAACCTTTTAAAATACCATTTTCGATTAAAACAGTACGTTGAGAAGGAGTTCCTTCATCATCGATGTTAATAGAACCTCGTAATAGAGGTATTGTTCCATCATCTACAACAGTAACATTTTTAGCCGCAACTTTTTGCCCAATTAGACCAGAAAAAGCGGAAGATTCTTTACGATTGAAGTCGCCTTCTAATCCATGTCCAACAGCTTCATGAAGCAGAACTCCACACCAAGCAGGTCCAAGGATTACGGGCATTTCGCCCATTGGTGCTGGTATAGAATTAAGATTTACATCTGCTTGTCGTATAGCTTCATTTATAGCGTTTTCCCAATTATTATTTTCAAACAAAGTATTATAGTCAAATCTTCCGCCAAAGCCGAATGTTCCGCTTTCCATACGACCAT
>CALXRE010000039.1 GCA_944390645.1 uncultured Alphaproteobacteria bacterium
CGATAGAAAACAATTTTAATCTTTTAGAGAAGATATCTCGTTCACAAGGTCATGGTTTAATGGTTTTAGCTCCGACAAAAATTTTATTAGATTCTATTAATAAGTGGCAAGAAAAGAATGAACAAAGAGGTTCGCATAAATTTATTTTAGTTCCAGTTTCAGCGTTGGTAGAAGAAAGATGAAAGAAAGTACTAAATATAGACCATGTGTAGGTATTAGTGTTATTAATAAAGAAGGTAAGATATTAATAGCTATGAGAAAAGACATACCTGGAGCTTGGCAAATGCCACAAGGAGGCATAGAATCAGGAGAAGAAGCAGAGGATGCTGCTTTTAGGGAGCTTGAAGAAGAGACAGGGATATCTAGGGATAAAGTTTCTTTAATATCTAGCACTTCTGACTGGTTAATGTATGATTATCCTTCTAATTTACCACTTAAGCACACAAGAAGCTACAAAGGTCAGCAACAAAAGTGGTTTTTAATGTCTTTTCTTGGTAAAGATGAGGACATTAATATTTTAACGAAAGAGCCTGAGTTTTCGGAATGGCGATGGGCACTCCCCTCTGAGGTAATATCCTTAATTATTCCTTTTAAAAAACAAGTTTATACTCAAGTTTTTTCCTTTTTTAATCTTTTATAATTATTCATGAGCACAATCTAGACAAATAAACTGTCTTGTGATATACATCGCGCGTTTTTATAAGGTTTTTAAAAAAAGATATATATCTATGGAGGTATATTATGGAAGTTAAGAATAACTCATCTATGAGTTTTCCTTTTAATGAAGTTTCACTAGCAATAAAGAATAAATATCCTTTTCATTTAGAGCTAAACAGTTATCCAACATTTAACATTCCTACCGAAGTATTAAATCCGTGTGTAGTAAGGACACATAGCGGCAAAGATTATTTGTTAAGCGCATCTAAGCAACAAAATAAAGGGAAATATGAGGTTATATATACACTTTATCGTATTGATAAATCTAGAATTCACAAAACAATTTCTTTAAAATTATCAAGTAACTTTCCCGATCGCTTGAGTCCAGATTTTAATTATGGCTTTTATTATCGCACAGAAGCAGAGAAAGAAGCATCGAAGAAATGTTCCCCAGATTATTATATTTTATCGCACTTCATAACGAACGATCCTCTTTTTGAGATTTTTAATCGAGATTTACAAACCAGCCGATCAGATGCAATAAAGATATTAAGATCTGACATCAAAGGAGCGGAAGAAGCTTACAAAGCTTTTACTTGTAAGATACCTCTATTTCGTTTTTTATCGAGACAAGGAGTTCCTGTTCCTGATTTTGAATTTTTGAAGAACAATTCAAATTTTTACAAATTTGAACACACCTTATAAAGGTTTAAGGAAAATAAGTAATAGTGAAGGGATTTTTTAATAACTTTCCAAGTTTTGGAGCGGGCGAAGGGATTCGAACCCTCGACATCAACCTTGGCAAGGTTGCGCTCTACCCCTGAGCTACGCCCGCATTTCTAAAAGAGATAAGAGGAGAGGATATTACAAAAAAATAAGCTCAATGCAAGAGCTTTTTTATTTTTTAGAAATTTTTTTATTTTTAATGAAAAAAAATAAAAAAGATTCTTCACATATTTTATAAATGTGGTAATTTCCTTTCGCTATTAGTTTTGCGGATATGGTGGAACTGGTAGACACAACAGACTTAAAATCTGTTGGGCTTTATGCCCGTGCCGGTTCGATTCCGGCTATCCGCACCATTTACTACAAAGGAAATCATAAAACATTACTTTTAGCTTTGCTTTTCCAATAAAAAAAAGCAGAGAAAAGATTATCTGCTTTTTTTTCTGATTGTTCTCTACTAAGCGAGTGCAGCTTTAACCTTTTGCACGATTATAGCAAAAGATTTAGGTTCAGAAGCAGCCAAACCAGCGAGAACTTTTCTATCCATTTCGATTCCCGCTTTTTCTAAGCCATGAACGAATCGAGAATAAGTTAATCCATATTCTCTGACTCCAGCATTGATGCGTTGAATCCATAAAGAACGGAAACTGCTTTTCTTTTTCCGGCGATCTCGATAAGCGTATTGCAATCCATGTTCGACTCTTTCACGAGCTTGACGAATATTTTTTGAATTACGTCCACGATATCCTTTTGCACGGCTTAACACAACTTTATGTTTTGCACGTGAAGTTACGCCTCTTTTTACTCTAGCCATAATAAACCCCTTTCCTTAAGCATACGGCATGAAACGAATAACGGTATCGAAATTAGTTGCATCAAGGACAACAGTTCCTCGAGCATTTCGTTTCATTTTTTGGGATTTACTAGAGAGATTATGCCTTTTATGAGCATAATTTCTTTTAATTTTACCCGATCCAGTTTTGCTAAAGCGTTTTTTGACCGAGCTTTTAGTTTTAAGTTTGGGCATTTTATATTCCTTATACTAGAAGTTAAACTACCGCATTCAGGCATGCCCGGGATTAAACCCTTGCCATAAATACGATCACTCTTCTCAATAAAGAGAAGGGGGAGTCTTTATATATCACTTGACGATTATTAGCAAGGATTTTAGAAGAAGAAAAGGAAAGTAAGAACAATAACCATAGAGAGATTAGAGCAAAGAATGCTACATTTTGAGATTAATAAAAGATCAGGTAAAGCGCGTACAGGCATACTCAAGACGGCACATGGAGATATAGAGACTCCAGTATTTATGCCAGTAGGAACCGACGGTACGGTAAAAGCGATGAGACCAGAAGATGTATCTAAGACAGGAGCAAAGATACTTTTAGGAAATGTCTATCATTTAATGCTCCAGCCTGGTATAGATTTAATAGAATCCATGGGTGGTTTACACAAGTTTATGAATTGGAACAAAGCGATTTTAACAGATTCTGGAGGCTTTCAAGTAATGTCTTTAGGACCGTTAAGAGAGATTGATGAACATGGAGTAAAGTTCCGTTCACACTTAGATAACAATACCATTTATGATTTAACACCAGAGAAATCAGTAGAGATCCAGCATAGCTTAGATTCAAACATAACTATGACATTAGATGAGTGTTTAGAACTTCCCGCTTCAATAGATACAATAAAGAAATCGATGCATATGTCTGTTCGTTGGGCAGAACGTTCCTACAAGCGATTTATTGATCGTCCAGGTTATGGTATTTTTGGCATTTTACAAGGAGGAGACAATTGGACATTAAGGGAAGAATGTTGTCGTTTAATGTCAGATATTCCTTTTGATGGTTATGCATTAGGAGGAGTTTGGTTAAACGTTTTATTTGAAACTATAGATCACACTATCCCATTTATTCCAGAAGACAAACCAAGATATTTAATGGGTATAGGGATTCCTGCTGATATTGTAGGAGGAGTTTTACATGGTATAGATATGTTTGATTGTGTTCTTCCTTCTCGCTATGGTCGTACAGCTCAAGCATTTCTTAAACATGGAGGAACAATAAATCTCCGCAAAGGGAGTATGAAAGAAGATTCAAGACCGATAGATGAAGGATGTTCTTGTCCTGCCTGCAGAAAATACTCTCGATCTTTTATTCATAGTTTATTCAAAGAGAATGAAATTCTAGGAGCCATGCTTTTAACTTGGCATAACCAACAAATATATCAAGATTTAATGAAAGATATACGCGAAGCAATATCTTCTGGAGTTTATGATGATTTTGCGAAAGAGTTTTTTAATACCTTTAAAAAGAATAGTCCCATAGAATATGAAAAATTCATCTCACCGACTCGGACTATTATTTTAAAAAAGAACTAGTTTTTGCAGCATTTCTAGACTTAAACAAAGAAAAGTGATATTCTATTTAATAGAGTTTATAAAGTTTTTTTTAACCTTTATAAACTAGGACTTTAGGATCAAGTCTTTGTTTTTATATCTAGTAAGGAGTTAACAACAATGTCTATAAATGATATCACCCTAACATCTAGTATGCGTAACAATCTTCTAAGTTTGAAGAATACATCAGCATTATTAGATCGTACGCAAGAGAGGCTTTCTACGGGTAAGAAAGTAAACAGTGCATTAGATAATCCATCATCATATTTTACGGCACAATCATTGAATGCGAGGGCGAGTGACCTTAATAATCTATTGGACAGCATGGGACAAGCGGTTCAAACGATTAAGGCAGCGGATGAAGGTATTACGACTTTGACATCTTTAGTAGAGCAAGC
>CALXRE010000040.1 GCA_944390645.1 uncultured Alphaproteobacteria bacterium
CTAAAATTCTATCATCTGAAGATAAAGCATCTTTAGATGCTGAAAGATATTTTTCCATTATTTGAAAGGCATTCCCTCTTATCTTCCCACATGGTCCATTGCTGTCCATGGGTGTGTTGATCGAAATACCACTAAAAAAAGAGCTGTTATTATTCCTCCTAACAGCACCATTGCTGCGGCCACGAAAATGACCTCTATTATTACTTTGTTTCATCAGATACCAATAAAAAAATGATTAAATAAGCAAAATACGGATTATCTTCCGTTTAAACCAAAATTCATTGCTTAGATTTGCTAGAGGTTACATATAAATCATTTAAAAGCAACCTTTTTTTTAAAAAAATTTTTCTACCTTACCTTCTTAAAATGTAAACAACGAATTATACCACTTAAATCTCTATATTTTTCAATGAGTTGAAAGTTGTTATCTAAAAATATATTTTTAACAGCTTCTTCTTGACCTTTCCCTATCTCACAAAAAAAACTCCCTCCAAAACTAACAAAATCTGTAAGAATTTTCGATATCTCTATATATGATGAAAGTCCATCAAAGCCTCCATCTAAAGCCTTTATGGGATCAAAGTCTTTTACTTCTGGACAAAGATGAGAAATATCTCCCCTCTTTATATAGGGTGGATTACTTACTACTATGTCATAAAATTTCTTATATTCTAAAGGAATGCTATTCCAATCTGCTTCTATAAATTCTACTCTAGTTGATAAACCATTCCTCTTTGCATTCTCTTTCGCTGCTGAAATGGCTCGTGAACTTATATCTATTCCTAATCCTTTGCTTCCTTTAAGTTCTAAAAGTAATGATAATAATATACAACCACTTCCTGTGCCTAAATCCAAAATCTGTAATTCTTTGTCACAATAGCTGAAGCTCTTAATTACTCCCTCTACTAATGTCTCTGTATCTGGGCGGGGATCTAGAGTCTCTTCGTTTAAAATAAACGAAAGCTTCCAAAAATCTCTAAAACCTATTATACGAGATACGGGCTCTCTACTCGATCGCCTTTTTATATAAGATAATATCTTCTCTTCTTCTTCTAAAGAAAGTTGATAATCTTTATTCCTAAAAACAAAAAAACTATCTTTGCCTAATGCTGAAGATATAAGTAATCGAGAATCTTTCTTAAATTCTTCTATCCCAGAATATTTTAAATAATAACTCGAATATTTAAAAATATCTTCTACTTTCATCAAAAATACTTTTATTCCATCTCTGCTAAACGAGATAATTGGTCTTCTGCTATTAATGGTTCTATAATCTCATCAAGCGCAGTCCCATTTAAAACAGCATCTAATTTATAAAGAGTTAAATTTATCCTATGATCACTTACTCTTCCTTGAGGAAAATTATATGTACGAATCCTCTCTGAACGATCTCCGCTACCTACTTGATTCTTCCGGTTTTGTGAGCGTTCCTTCGCTTTCTCTTGCCTTTGTTGCTCATATAACATCGAACGAAGCCTCTTCATCGCTTTGTCTTTGTTCTTAAATTGAGAACGTTCTTCCTGGCACGCAACAACACAACCTGTCGGTATATGCGTAATCCTTATAGCACTATCTGTCTTATTAACATGTTGTCCTCCTGCTCCAGAAGAACGATAGGTGTCTATCCTTAAATCCTTCTCATCTATTTTTATATCTACTTCTTCTGCTTCTGGTAAAACCGCTACCGTCGCCGCTGAAGTGTGTATCCTACCACTAGCTTCCGTCTCTGGTACCCTTTGTACTCTATGTACTCCTGATTCAAACTTTAAACGGGAAAAAACTTCTTTCCCTGTTATCGTTGCTATCGCTTCCTTAAATCCTCCTATGCCTGTATCATTTATCTCTTCTATCTCAAATTTCCATCCCTTGAGCGACGCATACTTCTCGTACATTCTAAATAAATCAGCCGCAAATAATGCTGCTTCTTCCCCTCCTGTACCTGCTCTGATCTCTAAAATCGCATTCTTATCATCTGCTTCATCCTTCGGTAATAACAGTATTTTTATCTTCTGTTCTATCTCTGGAATCAAATGCTTTAAACGATAGTATTCTTCTTCCGCAAAATGCTTAAGTTCTTCATCTGTACTCGAATCCTTTATTAACAATTCTGCTTCCGACATATCTTGTAGGGCTTTCTTATATTGGGTGCCTGCTTCTACTATAGGGCTAAGCTCTCCTAACTCTTTCGATAACTTCGAAAAAGTTTGCCCATCTGTTGGCTCCGAAAGTAATGCTTCTATTTCTTCGTGTCGAGATATTACGCTACTTAATTTTTCTTCTATCTTCACATTGTTTCCTTGTTATTATAATGTTCTCTTAAAATATTAAGCCAATCATTGCTCTCTCTCTTTAAAGATATGGCTTCTCTTACTAAATCAACGATAACTCTTATCGCATCTTTACTCTTAACCTTAAATGCAGGAAAACCTCCTATATAAACTATGTTTATACCTTCTCCTCCTCCGGCTATCCCTATGTCGGTCGTTGACGCTTCTCCTGGTCCGTTAACTAAACAACCCATAACTGCTATACTTAAATTATCTGAAATGTCCCCTAATTGATCTTCTAATGCAGATACTACTTCCTCTACTTCATATCCTTTACGAGAACATGTCGGACAAGATATAATCCTAATCCCTCTTTGCCTTAATCCTAATGCTTTTAAAATCTCGTATCCTGCTTTTATTTCTTCTCTTACATCCGCTGTTAATGAAACTCTTAAAGTATCTCCTATGCCTTCAAGTAAAAGAC
>CALXRE010000041.1 GCA_944390645.1 uncultured Alphaproteobacteria bacterium
AAATAAAGGTTCTACAAAAAAAACTTATCGCTTGCGAGATTGGTTGTTTAGTAGACAGAGATATTGGGGAGAACCTTTTCCTATCGTATATGATGCTAAAACTGGAAAAACATATCCTATAGAAGAAGAACAATTACCTGTCCTCTTACCTGAAGTAAACGACTTTAGACCCGTTACTAGTGATGATAAAAATGCTGAACCTGTTACTCCTTTAGGAAGAGTAGATTCTTGGCTAAAAGTAAAAGGAATAATTACTAAAGACGGTAAAGTAAAAATTACAAATAAACCTGAAGATAATGACTTTATAAGAGATACTAATACTATGCCTAACTGGGCAGGTTCTTGCTGGTATTACTTACGATATTTCGACCCAAATAATAATGACGCTTTTGTAAATAAAAACGCTGAAAAATATTGGGCAGGAAAACAAAATGGAGCTGTAGATCTTTATGTAGGAGGCGCTGAACATGCTGTATTGCATTTATTATATGCTCGCTTCTGGCATAAAGTTTTCTTCGACTTAGGCTTAGTTTCTACTCCTGAACCTTTCCAAAAACTCTTTAACCAAGGAATGATTACTGCTGACGCATTCCGAGATTCTCGAGGCTTCTATGTAGATGTAAATCTCGTAGAGGAAAAAGAAGAAAATGGAAAAAAAGTCGCTTATAATAAAGAAACTGGAGAAAAACTTTCTATTGACCCTGGAAAAATGGGAAAAAGATATAAAAATGGTATCTCTCCTGAAGAAGCGGCTCTACGACATTCTACTGACGCTCTACGTTGTTACATGATGTTCTTGGGACCTTTGGATTCAACTAGTCCTTGGAGAGAAGCTCCTATAATTGGAACTGAACGATTCTTAACTCAAGTATGGAAATTAGCCCATCGTAACGATCTGGATTTTTCCGACAAACCTGCTGATCAAGAAATAGAAAGAATCCTTCATAAAACTATCGAATCTGTAACTAATGATATCTTAGCTTTACGCTTAAATACTCCTATTAGTTCTTTGATGATATTAACAAATGCTCTATGCCAACAGAAAAATCCTAAAAAAGAGCATATCGAAATTTTATTGCGATTACTGGCTCCTTATGCTCCTTTCTTAGTCGAAGAAATATATGATACTGTATCTTATTTTAATTTGCCTGAAGGAATAAAGTCTGTTGCTTTCTTACCTTGGCCAAAAGCGGATAAAGCTAAAACTATTTCTTCTTCTATAAAAATTATCGTCCAAATAAATGGAAAAAAACGCGCTGAATTTATAATGCCAAATGATGCTTCAGATGCTCAAATAGAACAAGAAGCTCTTAAACTAGAACCTGTAATTCGACATATAAATAATATGCCTATTAAAAGAATGATCCATATTAAACAAAAAGACTGGAAAGTGTTAGGTATCGTAATATAACCCATTAAAATAAAACCCCTTAACTTCTGTTAAGGGGTTTTATTCTTATTATTTCTTCTTCTCTGAATGATGCTTCCCTGAACGATGCTTCTTTGCTAATTCTGGAAGCTCTCCTTCATCAAATGCTCCACCCTTCATTTCTTCTCCAATAATGAAAACTGGTATCCCTGATACTTGTAATTTTAATGCTAATGCTCGGTTAGCTTCTAAAATATCCTCTATCTCTTTAGAGGTCATATCTTTCTTTAGTCTATCCATGTCTAACTTATGTTCTTTAGCTATTTCTAAAGCTACTTTCTCTCCTATCTGACCTTTATGTTCCATAAAGGCTTTATGAATCTCGGTATATTTCCCTTGCTTCGCCGCCGCAAGAGCTACTTTAGCCGCCGCTCCAGATCCTTCCATTAAAATCGGCATCTCCTTTAATACCCATTTCGTCTTACCATCCTTACCTACAAAATCCATAACCTTGGGAAACATCATCTTGCAATAACTACAGTTGTAATCAAAAAATTCAACAATTACAAAATCTCCTTCCTTATTACCTATAATTGGATCTTTAGTGTTCTCTATAAGATCTTTCTGTAATGCTTTTATCTGCTTCTTTACTGCCTCTTCTTGTTCCTTCCTTAGCTTCTCTTGTAAGGAATCTAATGCTGAAACTATTTGCTCTGGATTATCTTTTATATAATCTGATACTATTTGTTCTATCTCTTTCTTTTGCTCTGAACTAAACGTCTTCGCTTCTAATAAACTTGAACTCGTAACTAAAAAAATTACACTCATAAATAGTAAACGTATCATATGTTTTTCCTTTCTAAATTTAATCTTCTTCTTTCTTTAATAAACGCTCTGCTTCTTGCTTTATATCCTCTAATCTAAGATATTTTGGGCTCCCCTTTAAAATTAATTCTTGAGCCTTATTTATATAGTTTATCGCTTCTTTATAATTACCTAAACTAAAATTATATTCTGACATCGAATATAACGTTAAAGCCTTATCTTCTATTTTCCCAGATCCTACTGCTAATAAACGCCATAATGTCGGATTATCTTTCTCATTTACAATTATCTTTTCTATATTTTTTATCCCTTCTTTCACCTCTTCTTTGTTATTACTTTCTATTTGAACTGAGGCAAGACTTAAACGTATAAGTGATGCCTCTGGTGCTAATTCAACTGCTCTCTTATATGGGAATAGCGCTTCCTCTCCTCTCCCACTCTCATATAGCATCTGACCCTTTAATTCATAAAAATAGGCATCCTTGGGATGATCTTTTATTAAACCATCTATAATATTTAACGCCTCAGAAAGATTATTTAAACGAAAATATGCTATCGAATGAGCATACCTAGAGGCTACACTCATATCACTTAAAGGATATATATTAAAAATACTCCTTGGGGAAGATGATAAAAACGCTATCAATTTAGCTCTAACTCGCTTATATAAAAGCTCTGAATCTTTATGTACATATGTTCCAAAACCTTTCTCTTTGCTTAATGTATTCTCTAAAAAAGATATCCTATCCTCTGATAATGGGTGCGTGCTTAAATATGAATAATAATCTTGCGACATAGAAATCTTTTCTTGTTGCTCTAAAATATGCATAACATCTAAAAGTCCTTTAACGCTATATCCCATCTGCGATAATATCTTGGTGGCTTGCTCATCTGCCGCATTTTCTTCTGAACGACGGTAACTTAAATGACTTTGCATCGATGCATTCGAACCTCCCATCATTACAGCCATACCTACATCTGGTCGTCCTGTTGCTATTGCAGCAACTCCTCCTAACACCGTCGATATTAATGAATTACGTTGCGCTATCTTCATATTATCGTATAAACGAATTAAATGTCCTCCTACTATGTGACCAGTTTCATGTGCTAAAACTCCTATAACCATCTCTGATCGGGGAGAATTAATTATAAGACCTGTATGAATAAAAATATTAGAACCCTTGGCAGCAAATGCATTTATGCTATTATCTGATACAATGTATATTTTGAGATTGGCAGGATTAAGTCCAACTTTCTCAAACATACTGATAACATAAGAACGAAGCATATCTTCGGTCTCTTGATCGCGAATAAGACTCATATTATCACTTTGAGCTACCGCAAAACAAGAAAAACTCGTAAATAATAGGATGTAAAATATGAACCTTTTTAACAAACTCTGTTTTTCTCCTTCTTTTAAATTGTTTAACGTTAGCCTCTCTATTGCTCAACGTCAACGTGCCTTTTTATCTCTTCTTTTATCTTTATTCTTGCCTGCTTGCAATTCTCAAAATCTTCCTTATGGAATTAGTTATGATACTAATGACTTTAAAGGTATTGTCGTCGCTGATGAACCTAACGCTACTATTGTTGCTAAAGATGTATTGCAAAATGGCGGAAATGCTTTCGATGCCGCAACAGCTATGGCTTTTACTCTAGCTGTAACCCTGCCTTCTAGAGCTGGTATCGGAAGTAGTGGTTTTTGCCAAGTATATAGTCCTGATAACAATCTAAATTCTATCTTAAATTTTATATACCAAGATGAGCTCTCTTCTTTCGCTGTACCTGCTATGCCTAGAGCTATGATGGCTCTACATGCAAAAGGGGGTAATTGGAAATGGGAAAGTGTCTTAAGCCCAGCGGAAAAACTCGCAAAAAGAGGGTTCGTTGTCTCTAAAACTTTAGAAATAGATGCTAACCTTGTACCAACAGAATATAATGCTCAATTTAAAGAGGGAAATATTGTCTTACAACAAGACCTCGCTAGTAGTATCGCTCTCTTACGATCTAAAGGAATCGCTGGACTATATACTTCTTCTGGAGCTAAACGCTTCTTAGAGGCCGCTGAGTTAAAAAAAATTGCTTTCTCTCCTGAAAAACTTAGAAACTTCGTACCTATATGGCAAGAACCTCAAAAAATTGACTTCGATAATGAAACTATCTATTTCCCTAAACAAAATATCTTGGAACAAGATATACAAAATCTTTGGGAAAATTATCAAAATAATGAATACACTTCTATAAAAAATCAAAAAAATATCCCTGACGGAACAGGATTCGCTGTCGCTGACGCAAACGGAAACGCTGTAACCTGCGTCTTTTCTATGGGATCTTTATTCGGAACTCAAACTAAATTAGCTGGAACAGGTATATTAATAGCAAAACCTTTAAAAATTCCTACAGATAACTTAGCTACTATCTTAGTCGTAAATGATAATGTAAATGAATTCCGTTATGCTGGATATGCTAGCTCTACATCAAGTACAGAAAATATCCTAAAAACTACTGCAGATACACTAATAAATAAAAACCAACTAAAAATTAATTTCGAAAAAAATGAAAATATCCCTGAAAACTCCGCTGTCATATATTGTCCTGAAGGATTACCTCCTAATCCTGAAAGCTGTACTTTCTCCTTAGATAATCGTTCCTTCGGTATGGGATATCGAATCGGAGATTCATAATATCTTTATCTATTACTTTAAAGGGGAAGTTTTTATACTCCCCCTTCTTTTAATTAGTTGTTTAAAAGTTTTTGCCACCAACCCTTCCTCTTCTTTTGTGGCTTCTCTTCTCCTTCTTTAATAGATGAATCGGTTTTTGATTCCTCTGAACCTGAAGCTTCTTCCTTTACTTGCGGTTTGTGACTATCAAACAAAATAACCGCTGCTGGTGTCTTCTTACTAACCGAACGATTAATAACTGCCTCGTTATTATTCCCTGCTATATCTTCTTTATCAACAGATTGCTTCGGTGGACGTCCTCTCCTCTTAACTTTAGGCGCAGAAATTTCTTCTTCAATAACTAAATTTTCTTTATCTATTGACGCAAAATCTCCTTCTGCTTTACCTTCCCTTCTCCTCCGTCGATGTGTAAAACTACCCCTCGTTTCTCCTTCTTCAAAAGAACCTTCTTCTCCTCCTGTAGCCTTATCTTGATATGCATTATCTTTCGAAGATATTATTTCTGAACCTTCTTCACTACGGTCATAATGTTCTTTATCTCTATTAAATCTTCGACCCCTTCGTCTTCCATAAATACCTCTTCTACCTCTACGTCTGTCTGGCATCGTCTCTGGTGCATCTATAACTTCTGCTTCACCTCGATTCTCTGCCGTCTCCTTAACTTCATTATCCGAAGTATCTGCTCCTTCTTCTTCGATAACCGTATCTTTCTTCTCTGTTCCTGTCATCGTACGATAGCTCTTCTTTACCCTCTCTATTCGGTAATCCGTAGGAGATACAAAACTATCATCTCCATTAATAACTATCTTTACATCATAATTACTCTCTATCTCAGATAATAAACCTCTCTTATGATTTAAAACATATATGGCAACACTAGATGGAACCGTAAGCGTAATAACACTAGAACGCTGCCTTACTCCCTCTTCTTCTATAACTCGCAATAAATGAACCGCTATCGATTCCGTAGAACGAAGAACTCCTTTACCTTGGCAGTATGGACATATGTGATAACTCGTCTCTATAAAACTAGAGTGAAGCCTCTGACGAGATACTTCCATTAATCCAAAACCACTTATCCTCGCCATCTGTACTCTTGCTCTATCCCTACGTAACGCCTCCTTCATTCGCCTCTCTACTGCGTAATTATTCTTCGGCTCTTCCATATCTATAAGATCTATAACTACTAAACCTGCTAAATCTCTTAAACGTAGTTGACGTGCTACTTCATCTACCGCCTCTAAATTGGTCTTTAATGCTGTATCCTCTATATTCCTCTCTTTCGTAGCTTTGCCTGAGTTAACATCTATTGCTACTAAAGCCTCCGTAGGATTGATAACTAAATATCCCCCTGACTTGAGCTGTACTATCGGATTGTGTAAAGACTCTAATTGTGGCTCTACTTGATAACGATGAAATAATGGTATGTTATCTTTATAATTTATAACTTTCTTCGCATGACTCGGAATTAATAACTTCATAAAATCTCGAGCTGCTTTATACTCCCCTTCTCCTTCTATTAATACTTCACTTATATCTGGAGTGTATAAATCTCTTAAACTCCTCTTTATTAAATTGCCTTCTTCGTGAATCAAACAAGGTGCAACCGATTGCATCGTCATATCCCTTATTTGTACCCATGTCTTTATTAAATAATCATAATCCCTTTTTATCTCTGCTTTAGTCCTCTCCCTACCTGCCGTCCTTACTATAACTGACATTCCTGTAGGTACTGGTAATGCTGTAACAATTTCTTTTAAACGATGCCTATCTGTTATGTTCGTAATCTTTCGAGATACTCCTCCTCCTCGAGCATTGTTCGGCATTAAAACACAATATCTGCCTGCTAAAGACAAATATGTCGTTATCGCTGCTCCCTTGTTCCCTCGCTCTTCCTTCGTTACCTGAACTAATAATATCTGATTCCTGTGGATTACTTCTTGAATCTTATACTTTCTTATTAAATCAAAATAACTTTCTTTCTCTTCCTCTTCTTCTATAACTTCTTTAGACGTTTCTTCCTTCGCTTCTTCTATCTCTTCTGATTCTGGCGAAAAAAATACATTATTCTGATCTTCTATCTCTGGTGCAGGTAATTCTTCCGTCTTGATTTCATTCTCTACTATCTCTTCTTCATCTCTAGCTGTCGCTTTTTGATTCTCCGCTAGCGCTTCCTTTAATGCTTCCCTATCCGCTATCGGTATCTGATAATAATCAGGATGTATCTCACTAAATGGTAAAAAACCATGTCGGTCATTACCATAATCTACAAAGGCTGCCTGTAATGATGGCTCTACTCTTATAACTTTTGCTAAATATATGTTCCCTTTTAATTGTTTCTTCGTCGATGTTTCTACGTCAAACTCCTCAATCCGAGTCCCGTCAACGACAACAACTCGCATCTCTTCTTGATGCGTCGCGTCGATAAGCATTTTCTTAACCATAAATAAGATTTCTCCATGTTAATTCGCAAATCTTCTAAGATCCGCTGTATATTATTATAAAAAAAGACAAAGCCTAGGCTCATTCCTTCCCAGAGTCGTGTGGTTATCGTATTATTTTTGACGACTTTAAGCATTATTTTCCCCAACACCGGTATCTTCTATACTTTGAAGACCTGCTTCATCACAAAAACTTCTTTCTGCTCAAAGGGGCATTTTTTTAATATATAATTATCAAATAAATGCTTATACTTCCCTTTGACCTTATAAAGATAAACATCTATTAACTAAATAACAACGATATTTGTGAAAAATATTTCAATTCGCTGTTTTTGTTCAGGTATATTAATGTTTAAAACTTTTAAATTCTTACTTCATGCTTTCTTATTCTCTTTATGTTGCTTAGCTTCTTTCAATGCTAGCGCGGCTAATATTAAAAATATTCGCGTCGCAAATCATGCTGACGATACTATGCGAATAGTTATCGATATCTCTGAAAAAAACGGTTATAAAGTCTTTACTTTAAAAAATCCTGATCGATTAGTTATTGATATCGAAAAAACTTCTTTCCTTGATTCTCTTAAACCTCAATTCGCTAATATAAAATATTTAAAAAATCTTCGCTTCGGAAAAATGGAAAATGGAGTCGCTCGTATCGTCGCCGAAGTAAATTTCCCTCCAAAAGTTAAAAAAGATTTCTTCTTACCTCCTCAAAGCGGTTTCGAATGGAGACTCGTTGTTGATGTAGAAAACCCTAAAGCTTCCTCTTACTCTCTAAATAACCAAGCTCAAAAAAATAAAAATCAAAACCAATATCGCAAACCTCTTATAATGATCGATGCTGGACATGGTGGTAAAGATAGTGGTGCTATAAGCATTTCTGGTTATTATGAAAAACATATAACCCTTAAAATGGCTAAAGAATTACGGGATAAACTTATTAAAAGTGGAAGATATAATGTAATGCTTACTCGTAATGATGATAGAGCTTTAGCTCTTCGGCAACGCGTCCAAATGGCTAGAAACGCAAAAGCTGATATCTTCATTTCTATCCATGCTGATAGTGCTTTAAACTCTTCCGCAAAAGGTCTCTCTGTATATACTTTGTCTGAAAAAGCTTCTGACAGTGAAGCCGCTGCCTTGGCTGAACGTGAAAATAAAGCTGATGCCGTAATTGGCATGGATTTTAGTGATAAACCTCAAGATGTGGCTACTATATTAATCGATTTAGTACGTAGAGACACTATGAATAATTCTTCTATCCTCGCTGATTATATGGTCGCTGAAATGAAAAAAAATGTAACTGTACTCCCAAATACTCATCGCTTCGCTGGCTTCGCCGTGCTAAAAGCTCCTGATATTCCTTCTGTATTAGTCGAAATCGGATATCTATCTAATCGTAAAGAAGAGCTAATGCTGCGAAAACCAGAATATAGAGCTAAATTAGCTGCATCTATGCTTAAAGCTTTAGATAAGCTATTCAAAAATCACAGTATCATTGATAAATAAACCTTACCTTACAGGGGGTACATTAAATTGAGCTATATAACCTGGTTTTATCGTCGTATACGCATAACGCATATTACCTGTCTCTATTAAATACCTCTGAACTCCTGTCATTTGTGCAACTAATGGATAAAAATCTTTAGCTTGAACATCTCTTCTTTGATAGTTCATTAAATATAGTACACAACCTTGACTCTTTTCTGCTATACCACACCTCATCCTACCTCTGGGAACTTCTGGATTAGATACAACTCCACTTAAACCAGATGGTTGGCTAGAACAAGAATCTCCTCCTCCCATAAAAATCCCTAAAATAATACCAAAAAGTAAAATACCTCCAAATATAAAACTCATATACTTAGTGCTAAGAACTTTAGGAGGAAGATTAAATCTTACTGCAAAATTATCATCATAAGGACTTGTACTTGTTACTGTCCCTCCTTCTTTAGCTTCTTCTTGTGATGAATAAGAAAAATTACGCCCAGAATTGTCTTCTTGAGATACATATTTTTCTTTGTTTAATTCTTTTTGACTATCATAATTATAATTATCAGATACTGGTGTTGTTATTTCTTCCTGAAAATCTGTATGAACTTCTTGAAACTTATGAAAAGGTTTTTGCATAGATGGCAATTTATGTCCTAATGTCGGTGGAGGCGCAACCCTATGTCCTGGAATAGATGCTCCTATGCTCGGAGGGACCGAACTCCCTGAAACAGATGTAGGTATTGTGGCATCAACTGGTAACTGATTATTATTTATGTTTTCCTTTGAAATATCTCTTTTCGTATCAGCTAAAGATTCAGATCCTCTTAGCGATGAGTTCTCTGTATCTGTTGTTGGGACAGGTGAAGTAACTGTTCTATTGACATCTTGAGGTTTATACTGTTCTGGAATAGAAATTTCTTCTGTAAAATCATGAATATCTCTAGCTTTTGTAGGAATTGTGGAAGATTGTATAGAATTTTCATCAAACATAGACTTAGTATCTGAAACTACAGTCTCTTTTACCTCCTCAGGAGCTTCCTCTTCATCAAATATCGACTTAGCCTCTGAAACTACAGTCTCTTTTGCCTCCTCAGGTGCTTCCTCTTCATCAAATATCGACTTAGCCTCTGAAACTACAGCTTCTAAATCCTCTTCCTCTAATGCTGGCTTAGAAATTTCCTCTTGTTTTAATTTGTTAGATGGCTCTTGCATATTCGCAATATTAGAACTTTCTTTCTGAGATAACGGTGAAGTAACTACTACTTCTTCTTTTGCTACAGTTTCATTTCCTTCATTACCTGGCGCTATTGACGTAGCATTAGAACTTGTAGGAACTTTCCCTGCTATAGGACGTTTAATTACTTTTATTACCTTCTTAACTACATGGGTCTTATGTTCTAAATCCCGCTCATCCATTTTTACCTCGATACATATATCTTAGTGTTTCAATTATTGGTTATATCCTTCTTTTACAATTCTGATAATTTTTGGACTCAAAACCATTGCTATCTCAGAATTAGTATATTGAGGTCCTAAAATATCTGAAGGAAGACCTATGATAATAAGATTATCTCCTATCTCTGTAGAAAATGATGGGAAATTGGTTATCTCTCCTTTCTTCGTATCTAAAACTAAAGAACCTACTACTTTATCTTGTCCTTCAACATTCGCTTGAACTAAAACTGATAATTGAGATTCTGGATTCTCTATCTTACCACAACGTCCAACATCAAATCGAGAACGCCAATTATCTGGAACCATGAAAACTCCCTCTGATATCGGATATATAGAGCCATATTGATTAACAAAATTTAAAAAACGACGTGTACTAATCTCATTATCTTCTGTAATAATCATTCGACCCATTACACCTTTTATACTACTCCTTATACTGTTCGTTCCATACTTATCAACTAATTTTTGCCAATCTATCCTATTAATACCTCTATATGGTGTAATCCGAAATACTCTTACATCAAAGGCTACTATATTGGGTTCTGTATCGAAAAGTGCTATTAATTTCTCTACTTTTTGCTGAACATCCTTATTTCCTAAAAAGCTTATTGTCTTATTATCCCAATCTGCAACAACATCTCTAATACCTGCTCCTCTTAATGCGTCTAAAACCGCAAGCATAACTGGGCGAGAGTCTGGAACCCTTAAACGCCATTGATTGTT
>CALXRE010000042.1 GCA_944390645.1 uncultured Alphaproteobacteria bacterium
TAACAACTCAGTACTTATTTCTCCAGTATGAGGACCATTATCTAATGCGTTTAGATTTTGAGCCCCAACTTTGATTCCAGAATTTTTAAGTTGTTCAGCGACAGTATCGATGAGAGTAAAAGGAGGACAAATTAACAGATCGAAATTTTTTTCTTGTTGATTTTGATATTTTGTATGCAGTTCTTTAACTAATTCCAAAGCCATAGCTTTAGAACCGTTCATTTTCCAATTTCCAGCGATTAAAGGTTTTATTTCAGACATAATATTCTCCATCTTTTCTTTACAAATAGAAACATTGCGGGTAGTTTTAGCACACCTATAAGCATTTTGCCAAACCATTTATACATAAATAAAAGACGGTTGCGAGAATAGAATAAGGACTTTATCATTAGTAAATTAATTAAAATCAATCAAACGGAGTTTAATACAGCATGCTGAGAAGTATCCACAAGTTAAGTGAATCCTGGTTTTTTAAAGGGATATTATTAATTACTGCATTAAGTTTTATGTCTTTTTTTGGTATGGGAGGATTAGACGAGATACAGAATCGTCGAGATTCAGTAATTAGTGTTGGCGATATTCAGATATCAGGAGAAGAGCTTGTAAGGAAATTTAGTAAAGAAGTTGATAAAGTTAGGAAATCTGTTGGAGGAAATTTTACAGAACAAGAAGCTATACAGATGGGTCTTCTGCAGAAATTTATATCAGATGAAGCATCTATGGCAGCAATAAGGATGGTAGCGTTAGATTTAGGAGTTGTTGTAACGCCAGAGATGTTGAGGAGAGGGGTTTTTTCCGTTCCAGCTTTTCAAGATGAAGAAGGAGAGTTTAGCCGTCAACGTTTTGATTATTTTTTGCAAGAGTCAGGTCTTTCAGAGCAAGCATTTCTTTCAAATCTTAGCTATAGTTTTTTAGAGGATCAGATTTTGAATCCGATATCTGGTATTTCGTTTGCTCCTGACATTATGGTTGATTTTGCGTATAAGAGCCGTTTTGAGAAGAGAGATGTTGATATTATAACGATAGATACATCGAAGATGAAGATTAAAAGTAAGCCAACACAAGAAGAATTGATTTCGTATTATGAGAGTGAGAAAGATAAGTACATGGATCCAGAATATAGAGGATTAAGTGTTATTTTACTTTCATATGAAGATATATTTAATAGCATACCAGTAAGTGAAGAAGAGATAAGGTCTCGTTATGAACAGAATAAGAGTTTTTATGTAAAGCCAGAACGAAGAGATGTAGATCAGATACATTTTAAGACAAAAGAAGAAGCGACAAAAGCGCTTGATGAGATTAAATCAGGTAAAGAATTTAGGGTTGTAGCTGAGGAGAAGGGAGGACAGAGCTCGGAAGACACCCATCTTGGTTGGGTTGAGAAGGATGGAGTTTTATCAGAGCTTGCAGATGATTTATTTTCAGCGAAAGAAGGAGATATTGTAGGACCTATTCAATCGAGTATGGGTTGGCATATTTTAAAAGTTTTAGCGATAGAGCCTCAAAAAGAAACAGCATTTTCAAAAGTAAAAGAGATTATAGCTAAGGAATTGAAGAAAGAAAAAGGAGGAGATCAAGTTTATGAGCAAGCTAACCGACTCGATGATTTTCTTGCTTCAGGTAAGACATTAGAAGAAGCGGCAGAAGAATTTAATTTAAAAGTAATTAATATTCCGAGGGTCGATGTAACAGGGAAAGATAGTTCAGGCAAGGAGCTTCCAGAGATTTTTTCGTCTCCAGATTTTCTTGAGGTTGCATTTAGTTTAAATAAAGGGAATGAAAGTCCAGTTACAGAATCCAGTGATGGTTTTTTTGTTGTTCGGGCAGATGAGATAATAGCTCCAGCAGCAAAGCCACTTTCAGTTGTTAAAAAGGATGTAGAGTCTTTGTGGTTTAAAGATCGTCAAGCAGAGAATTCCAAAGAGATAGCGGATAAGATTTTTGAAGCAATCAATGCAGGTAAGAGTTTTAATTCTGTAGCGAAGACATATGGTTTTAATGTTGAGAAGATAAGTGGATTAAGTCGTAGTGGCACATCTGTTCTATCTAGTAGTTCAATTTCGAAGATTTTTGCACTTCCACCTTATGAAGTAGCTTTAATTTCTACGCCAATAGGATATTCGATTGTTAAAGTAAATAGGATATCATTTCCTGCTATTGAAAATGATTCGTCGGTTAAGGAAGAGATCAAAAAAGCAGTAAAGGAGGATATATCGAAAGCAATGCTTTCAGATACTCTTAATGATTTTTCGAAGATTTACAAGGTAAAAATTAATTATAATCAGATTAAGAGACTATTTTCAGTTAGCTCAGAAACTGAAGAGTAAAAAAATATTTCTTTAATTATTGACAAAAATAATTTTATGTGAGATTATTTGTTTCATCCCTAGGATTTAATTTTTAAGGTGGAGAAATAAATGGCAAAAGAATATGAAAAAATGATGGAACAAAAGATTGCAAAGTTAGAAAAGATTATAAGTTTAAAAAAATATCAGTTAAAAGAGATAAAGAAACTAAATAATCCACCATCTGAGCAAAAGCTAAAAGCATTAGATGCGGTGCTTAGTGAGTTAGGGAGAAAATATAATAACATAGTAAACCGAGAAGGCATAGAAGATGAGCATTCTTTATTACAAGAGGAATCTAAGTATGCTTATCTATTAGCGAAGAAAACCATGTATGAAGATTTTTTGATGCTTGGTAATAAAGCAGAGGTTATGCAATACTATCAAGGAGATATAGACCGTTTAGATTTCAAGATAGACCTATACAATCAATATAAGAAGAAGTCATCAAATCCTAGTGCAGAATTAGCTAGAGTAAATGAAGAGATTTCGGATTTAGAGGCTAACGGGAAAGATGTTCCGAAAGAACTTTTATGGGCTCAAAAATCTTTAAATTATATGGTTACAGTTAGGGATAATTTAGCTCAAAAAAGTAGGAATATATCAAAACAGTTTAAGCATAGACATCGTCATAATTATAAAGAAAGAACTTTTTAAGTTAATTGATAATAAAAAGAGAGGTCATGAAAAGACCTCTCTTTTTTAGGAAGGATAAAGAGCTTTTGAATTGAAGTTGACATAGAGAAATTGATATGTGAAGCTTGAGCCCTCAAACATAGCTACTTAAGGGGGAGAAGCAGTTATGAATATTCCTAGTAATTATTCATTTTACGATAAATATTTTCCGAACAATTCAAAATTATCGATTAAAGAAGGTATCAGAGAAGCATTTTCTCGATATTCTAATATACAAAATATTTATCCTAAAGAAGAACGATTTAATAAATTAAGAGAAGAGATAATATCTGAGAAATATAGTTTATATCTATCAGCTAGGCATCTTGTTTCTGGAGATTTAGTAGATAGAGAAGCCATATATGCCATTAAGGTTATAGCTAAACTAACAGGGAATGTTTTATGTCAAGTTTCAGATAATGATAAGAACAACCCATTATATGGTAAAGTTTTGCAACAAGATCAATATTTTAAGATAGTCAATCAAGTAGCTGAGGATTTTTTTTCTTTTACTAATGATTATCAAGATAGAAAAGAAGAGATTTTGGTTCCTAATGGTATTTTTGGTAAGAGGGTTAATTCTAGGACAGAGGAAGAGATATTTAGCAAAATAGATTCTATGGTTAGTCAAATTCCTAGTTTAGGAGTAAGGGAGCTAACTTCATCGAGGGGTTATATTCAACCTTATTGTGGGAAGCCGTCTTTTCCGAGCCATATTATAGCTTTTTCTGCTATTATTATGCATATTAGATAGAATTTTTTAAATAAGATATTATATAACTCTCTGTATTAATTATCAGGGGATGGGGATATTTTATGGATAGAGTTATGGGAATAAGTTGTGGTGATCCATTTTGTGGAGATGGAGGAGCAGCGTTAGTTGTAGATGGAGAGCCGGTTATAGCAATAGCAGAGGAGAGACTTAGCCGAAAGAAATATGATGGAGGATTTTTAAGATCTTTAAATTATTGTTTATCAGGGAGTAATTTAAAAGTATCAGATATAGATGCATTTGTTTTCAGTTCGGGAAGCGAAATTCCGCTTAAGTATGAAGAAATAAAGGATTTATTAGCATCAAAAGGGATAGCAATACCAAGAGAAAAGATTTTAATTAATCATTCACATGATTTAGCTCATGCAGCCAGTTCATTTTTTTGTTCTTCTTTTGACAGAGCATTGATAGCGGTTATAGATTTTGAGGAAGAGATATTTAAAGGTACGTCTTTATATATAGGTATAGGCAATGAAATAAAGCCGTTAAGTTTAGATGAATTACCAGGAGTTGGAGCTGTTTATGAATATGTTACTCGACTTTTAGGCTATAGTTCATATCAAGAAGCAGGTAAGACGATGGCATTAGCCGCTTATGGTACAGGAGAGCTTAATGGATTAGATTTATTTTCTCGAATTTCCAGGACAGATAAGCATTGGTTTTCTGTTATAAAGGAGCAAATGGAGGCTCGGCTTAGGAGAGAATTTAGTCGAGTTAATATTAGGAAACCATCATCTGATCAAATAGAACTAGCGTGGTTAATTCAGAAAGAGACAGAGAAATCGTTATTAAAATTGATAAAGGAAGGCATAGAAGCGAGTGGGGAGAATAATTTATGTATAGCAGGAGGAGTTGGATTAAATTGCGTAGCTAATTATTTTCTTTTTCGAAGTAATCTTGCGAGATCAATATTCATTCAGCCAGCGTCAGGAGATACAGGACAAAGTTTAGGTAATGCATATTATGGTTATTATCTTGCCCGTAAGAATAGAAGATTATTATCGTATGCTATGGATAATGCGTATTTAGGTATAGAATATTCTGCAGAAGATATAAATAGAGCATTAGAGAAATATAGTAAGCATTTAAAGTTTATACCTAATGATGGAGTTGAAGAGAAGGTTAGTTTTTTATTACAAGAAGGTTTTATAGTTGGTTGGTTTCAAGGAAAGAGCGAATTTGGACCTCGAGCATTAGGGAATCGTAGTATTTTAGGTAATCCTTATGAAAAAAGAGTAAAGGAGCGAATAGATAAGATTAAGACTAGGGAGTATTATCGTCCTTATGCACCATCGGTTTTAGCAGAGAAAGCGGAAGATTTTTTTGAGTTATCAGGAGAGAGTCCCTTTATGCTTATGGCAGTAAAGGCAAAGAAAGAAAAGATTTTTTTGATACCTTCTGTAGTTCATGTTGATGGGACATCAAGGATTCAAACCGTTAGGAAGGAGCAGAATTCTAGATATTATAAACTGATCAAAGATTTTTATATAAATACGAATATTCCAATGATTTTGAACACTTCCTTTAATAGATCAGGGGAACCCATTGTAGAGACTCCTGAAGATGCAATAAAATGTTTTTTATCTACGGATATAGATTATTTAGCATTAGGAGATGTTATCGTAGGTAAGGTTTAATTTTTGTTTTTATTTAATTGATTTTTTTTGATTTTCTAATTGTATCATTTTATCTAAGAGATCATTTTCTAATTCAGCAATATTTTTATCTAAGGTGTCGATATTTTCTTGGATTTTTTGACAGTTTTCGGTTTCGAATATTTTTTGATATAAGTCATTTCTAGCTTGATTCAAGTCTGCAAGTTTTTTTTCTAAGGTATTGATAACTTTATCTAAAGGAACATTTTTAATTTTTTTATTATTATTTGAATCTTTTTTTGAAGAATTTTTTATAAGGGATTCATTTTCTTTATTTTTTAACAAGAAGTTACGATAATCATTAATATCTCCGTCAAAAGGCTTACATTCATGATTATGTACTAACCACAAAGTATCAGCAGTTGTTTCGATTAAGTGGAAATCATGAGTAATTAAGATTATGGTTCCTTCATAAGAATTTAAAGCATCAATTAAAGCATCTCGAGCATCAATATCTAAGTGATTAGTAGGTTCATCTAATATAAGTAGGTTAGGATTATCTAGGCAGATAAGAGCGAGCATTAAACGAGATAATTGCCCTCCAGATATACAGGAGCAAGAAGTATCAGCACAAGAAACGATACCGTATTTAGCAAGATGAGCTAGGATATTTTTTCTTAAAGGATTTTTTCCAAGTAACTGCATTTTTTTAAAGATATGCTCAAAAGGAGTATTATTTTTATTAATTTCAGTTTCTAGTAAATTTTGAGCGAAATAAGCGATTTTAAGGTTATTAGCAAAGAAAATATTGCCAGACATTAGAGGTATTTTTTTTGCGATTAATTTTGCTAGGGTTGATTTTCCATTACCATTTTTTCCTAATACGGCAATTTTATCTAGAGGATTAAGTACGATATTTAGTTTTTTTAATACGATAGTTCCATCATATCCAGTTGAAGCATTTTCGATTTTAAGTAAGGGAGGAGAAACTTTTTGAGGTTCAGGGAAATCAAAGATAGTTTCAGGGTCTTTAGGTAATAAGGATATTTCTTGTAATTTAGCTAACATTTTGATTCGACTTTGAGCTTGTTTAGCTTTAGTTGCCTTAGCTTTAAAACGATCGATAAATTTTTGAATGTGTTTACGTTTTTCTTCTATTTTAGCAGCGTTTTTAGCTAAGAGATTTAATTTCATAGCTTTATTTTTAATGAAAGCGTCATAATTTCCTTTATAGATTTCAAGTTTTTTTGCATTTAAATAGATGATATGATCACATACATTATTTAAGAAGTTTCGATCATGGCTAATTAAGATTATAGTTCCTTTGTAATTTATTAAGAAGTTTTCTAGCCATATAGTAGCTTCTAGATCTAGGTGGTTAGTAGGTTCATCTAGTAATAACAAATCAGAAGGAACGAACAAAGCAGAAGCAAGAGCTACTCGCATTTGCCAACCTCCAGATAGAGTATTTAGAGGTTTTTTTTGCATAACATCATCGAAACCCAAGCCTTTTAGTATATTTGAGGCACGAGCTTCAGCAGAATAAGCATCGATAGTGATTAATCTTTCGTATATATCTGCGATTTGTTCAGTTGAGATATTTTTATTTTCTAATTGTTTTAATAAGAAGCTTCGTTCTTGATGGCTATCTATGACATGAGAAAGAGGAGATTTATCTAGATTAGAGATGTGTTGAGCGACAGATACTAACAACAGATTTTTAGCTAATTCTATTTTTCCAGAGAAATCTTGTTTTCCTAAGATAGCTTGTAAGAGAGTAGTTTTTCCAGCTCCATTTGGAGCTACGAGACCAGCTTTTTGTCCTTTATCGATAAAGAGGTTGGCATTTTCTAGGATAGAGATAGAAGGGAAATGGATAGATATATTTTGTAAATTAATCATTTTAAATATTTATCATGATTTAAAAAAGTTTAAGAAGAGGAAGAAACATTTAAGCATAAAAGAAAACATAAAACTAAGATATAATTTAGATCTTATAAAAGCAACAGGGCAGTTGCAAGTAGAGATAGTCTAGGATATAAGTAGAAGCGAAGTAATCCGAGATTCGGATTTATATAGAGAAAATAAATAATTTAGATAAAGAGGATAGATATGTCGATAGAACGTACCCTTTCAATATTAAAGCCCGATGCTACGCGTCGAAACATTACAGGCAAGATAATCAGTAAATTTGAAGAGAATGGTTTGAGGATAGTTGCACAAAAGAGGATAAGACTCACCAAGAGACAAGCCGAATTATTTTATGAAGTTCATAAGGAGCGACCATTTTATAGTAGTTTAGTAGAATCTATGATTTCTGCGCCAGTAGTTGTTCAAGTTTTAGAAGGAGAGGATGCCGTATCTAGGAACCGAGAGATAATGGGAGCAACCAATCCAGCAGTAGCAGAAGAAGGTACCATAAGGAAGGAGTTTGCAGAGTCAGTAGAAGCGAATTCAGTTCATGGTTCAGATTCATTAGAGAATGCGGAGAAGGAAATAGCGTTTTTCTTTTCACAGACCGAGATAGTAGGTTAATAATATATAAGGATAAGGGCAGATGCGGATAGATTTCTACATAAGGAGGAGTATTTTTATAGTATTTTTTACTATATTTACTTTTTATTATGGAGTTTTTTCAGCATTTGCTTTTTCCGATTATGATTCTTTATTTACCGTTAGGGGTTTGAGAGTAGATAAAACGGACGCAACGGCAGCGATAGCGAGAGAGAAAGGTATTTTAGAAGCAGAACAAAGAGCATATGAGATAGTTTTAAATAGGCTTACATTATCAAGAGATAATTCAAAATTACCATCTATTTTACCAGAAGAATTAGTTAATTTGGTTCAAGATTTAAGTATATCAGGAGAGAAGACATCTTCGGTTCGTTATATGGCAGATGTTATAGTTCGTTTTAAGCCAGAAGCAATAAAGAAGTTATTGCAAGATAATTCATTATCATTTGTTAATTCTGTATCTAAGCCATTTGCGATATTACCGATTTATAAGGAAGGTATTAGGACCATTTTATGGGAAGACGATAATCCATGGTTTAAGTATTGGAGGGAGCAGGATATAGACAATCCAATAGTTCCATTGATACTACCATATGGAGACGCAATAGATAGTGAGAGTACATCTGCATTATTTTCAGGTAGTAGTTCATTTAATGTTCAATCTTTGAAAGAGAGATATAAAGTATCTGGGGTATTTCTTTTAGAGATGGTGCATAACAAGGATTTTTTAAATATTACTGTTACGCCTATAGGAGAGAATAAAGAAGGATCGTTTAGAAGTTTTTCGATGACGGTATCTTTGAATGCAGGATTAAGAAGGGGGATGTCTGCTGCGGGAGAAGCGATAATTAATCAGCTTAATAATGAATGGAAAGAGAACAATGCGGTATCTTTTTCAGAAGCATCATTTATAGTAGTTATTGTTCCGATAACAACACTTAAGGATTGGTTAGATGTAAAGTCTATATTAGACAAAGCGTCATTTATTAAACATTATGATTTGCAGGCAATAAGGAAAGATAAGGTTCAACTTACGATTTATTTTTCTCGTAGTCTTTCACAGCTTACAGGGGAGTTATCTTCAGGAGGTTTGACATTAGAGCAGACAGGTAAGGGTTTATGGCTTTTGTATAAGGATAAAAAAGGAGAAGAAAAGATATTTAAGGAGGAGGAAGGATTTTCGGGATTAAAGGTATCTCCAGAAGCATCTATAGAGACGGAGGAAATATCAATTTGGGGACTTTCCGATTAGAGGAGTTAGGTAATGAGCATACAGCTTAAAGCGGTATTTTGGGTTTTAGCGTTTTTTTTCTTTATTTTATTTTTGTTTTTATTAAAGGGGATACTATTACCTTTTGTAGCGAGTTTAGTTCTTGCATATTTTTTGGATCCAGTAGTTGAGTGGTTAGAGAGGAAAGGGTTATCGAGGAGTATAGCAACAAGCGTTTTGATAATAGGTTTTATAGTTTTAGTAGTTATAGGTTTATTTTTTTTAATACCAATAATTCAAAGTCAAGTTTCATCATTTGTTGAGAAGGTTCCAGAGTATGCGACGAGGATATGGAATAAGGTTCATCCGCTATTAGAGCAAATAAAGACGTTAATTCCTCAGGCGCAAGTAGAAACGATGTCCCAATCGTTAGGAGAGAGTGCATCAAGCGCAGTAAAGTTTATAGCTAAGATATTAGGAGGTCTTTTAAGTAGTAGTATGGCGTTTTTCAATCTTGCGTCATTGATAGTTATTACACCAGTAGTATGTTTTTATGTTCTTAGGGATTGGGGATATATTATTCGTTTTATAGATAGTGTTATACCGATTTACTGTAGAGATACATTTAAGGAACAATTAAAAGAGATAAATGTTATTTTATCTGGTTTTATAAGGGGTCAAGCAACAGTTTGTTTATGTTTATCTATTTATTATAGCATAGGTTTAACGTTATCAGGGATAGATATAGGAATAGTTGTAGGTACGGCGACAGGTATTTTATCTTTTATTCCATATGTAGGTTGTTTAAGTGGTTTTATTGTAAGTTTAGGTTTAGGTTTAGCGCAATTTTCGGATCATTGGCATTTATTAAGTATTGTAGGAGTTTTTATTATAGGTCAGGTATTAGAGGGCTATGTTTTAACACCACGACTAGTAGGAGAGAAAGTAGGACTACATCCAGTTTGGGTAATTTTTGCGTTATTAGCAGGAGGATATCTTTTAGGTTTTTTAGGTATTTTAGTTGCGGTTCCAGTAGCCGCGGTTATAGGAGTTTTAGTTCGATTTGGTTTAAAGCAGTATAGGGATAGTGTTTTTTATGAAGGAGAGGTGGAAAAGCGAGGATGACGACCTCTCAGTTTTCATTAGATCTTGGGATAGGGTTTCGAGAAGCTTTTACGAGGGAAGACTTTTTAGTTACCAGTAGCAATGAAGTAGCAGTTAAGTGGATAGACGCATTACCAGATTGGCCGTGTCATTGTTTAATAGTTTACGGCACGGATGGTTGTGGCAAGACGCATTTAGCTCATATTTTTAAGGATAAGATAGGGTTTAATACGC
Organism: uncultured Alphaproteobacteria bacterium; assembly: GCA_944390645.1. Lineage (GTDB taxonomy): Bacteria > Pseudomonadota > Alphaproteobacteria > CACZRW01 > CACZRW01 > RGIG5556. The sequence continues at coordinate 10,453 of CALXRE010000042.1, forward strand.
CGATAATTTCAGCTAGTAGTTTACAAGAAGAAAATATTCCAAAATTAGTTTCTTTGAGTGGAAGTGTAGCCATAGAGGAAGTAGATATTGGAGTATCAGAAGATAATTTATTGCATTTATATAATTTTACTAGAGAGAACAAAGGATTTTTATTTATTACATCGAGGAAGAATCCCTTACAATGGGGAATAAAGTTAGCAGATTTACGTTCCAGGATAGCGGGATCATTGATAGTAGAAATAAGTTTTCCAGATGATGATTTTTTAAAAGCACTGATAGTTAAGATGATTTTAGATCGACATCTTACGATTAGTGAGGAAGCATTAGAGTTTATGATAAAGAATATAGAGAGGTCATTTAAAGAGGTTCGTCGAGTAGTTATAGAAGCAGACAAACTGTCTTTATCAGAGCACAAGGGGATAACGATACCGATTTTACGAAAAGTTTTAGGTAAGTAGCTTAAGTATTGCTACAGCAAAGAGCATTATGTAGAGTTTGCATTTAAGTTTTTTTAAGAGGATAAGGGGTTAGTAATGTATTTGTTTTCTAGATTTGAAAGGCTAGTAGGCTTTAGATATCTTCGTTCTCGAAGGAAAGAAGGTTTTGTTTCAGTTATAGCAGGTTTTTCTTTTTTAGGTATATGTTTAGGAGTTGCGACTTTAATAATAGTTATGTCAGTTATGAATGGATTTAGGCAGGAGTTATTAACAAGGATATTAGGTTTGAATGGTCATTTAGGTATTTATGGTATATCAGGGGAGTATATAGAAGACTATGAAGAGAAGATGAAGAAGATATCATTATTACCAGAAGTAAAGCAAGTTATGCCAATAATAGAAGGACAAGTAATGATTTCATCAGATTATGGTTCATCAGGAGCGCTATTAAGGGGAATAGATTTTAAATTATTATCGAAAGAAAATATTATTATTAAGGGTATAAAGGATATAGGCAGGATAGATTTATCGAAGGAAGGAGTAATAATAGGAGATAAACTAGCGCGTCGTTTAGGAGTTTTTCCAGGGGATGAGATAACATTGATTTCTTCGCAAGGTATAGTTACAGCTTTTGGTTCTTTGCCCCGGATGAAGTCATATGAAGTTTTATCTACATTTTCAGTAGGTATGTTTGAATATGATTCTAATTTTATTTTTATGCCGTTATCGTTTGCGCAAGAGTATTTTGGTTCAGGTTCAAAGGTATCTAATTTAGAGATTTTTTTAATTAAGGAGGATTTATTATCGAGAGTAAAGCCAGTAATTGGAGCGATTATAGGTTCAGATAATCGTCTTCAAGATTGGGAGAGATCGAATGAAGTTTTTTTTAATGCTTTAGAGGTTGAGCGTAATGTAATGTTTTTAATACTCATGTTAATAATTATTGTAGCATCATTTAATATGGTTTCAGGGCTTATAATGTTAGTTAAGGACAAGGGTAAGGAGGTAGGGATTTTAAGGACAATGGGAGCTAGCAGGGGTTCGATAATGAGGCTTTTTTTTATTAGTGGAGCTACGGTAGGTATATTAGGGACTTTTGCGGGATTATTTTTAGGATTATTATTTTGTTTTAATATAGAGGGAATAAGGCAATTTTTACAAACGCTTACGGGTACAGAATTATTTTCAGCAGAGATATATTTTCTATCACAGATACCAGCGGAGACAGACATAAAAGAAGTTATTTTTGTAGTTTTGATGTCATTAGGATTGACGTTTATTTCCACGTTGTATCCGTCATGGCGAGCAGCACGTTTAGATCCAGTAGAGGTTTTGCGTTATGAGTAGTATAGGATCAGTATCAATAGGAGAGGTAGTTTTAGAGCTCAAAGGCATCCGTAAGAGTTTCAAGCAAGGCAAGGAAGATTTAGAGGTTTTAAGATCGATAGATTTTAGAATATTTAAGGGAGAAAGCGTTGCTCTTATAGGACCTTCAGGAGCAGGTAAGTCTACATTATTGAATATTTGTGGTTTATTAGAGGGAGCGGATACAGGAGATATTTTATTAGGAGGTAAGATTTGTAAGGGATTAACGGATGAAGAGAGGACAACTTTTAGGAGGGATTATATAGGTTTTGTGTATCAGAATCATAATCTTTTACCGGAGTTTTCGGCAATAGAGAACGTTATTATTCCGCAACTTATAGCAGGAGAGAAGTATAAGTTAGCGAAGGAACGCTCTAAGAATCTTTTAATGAGATTAGGATTGAGTTCTAGATTAAAGCATCATCCATCGGAGCTTTCAGGAGGAGAGCAGCAAAGAGTAGCAATAGCGAGATCATTAGCGAATAAGCCCAAGCTTTTATTAGCGGATGAGCCTACAGGGAACTTAGATCCCCAGACATCAGAAGTAGTTTTTTCAGAATTAATAGGATTAGTAAAGGAGACGGGACTATCAGCGTTTATAGCGACGCACAATAAGGATTTAGCGGATCGAATGGATAGGGTAGTTAAGCTTGAAGAAGGTATTTTAAAAGAGGAAAGTAAGAGGTGAATAGATTGCAGATAAGAGAAGAAGATACCTTTATTCATTTAAGAGTACACACCTCTTTTTCTTTATTAGAGGGAGCGGTTAGGATTGAAGATTTAGCTAGTTTTTGTGTTAAGGAGAATATGCCAGCGGTTGCGATGACAGACACAATGAACATGTTTGGAGCGATGGAGCTTTCGCAGGTATGTTCGGCAGAAGGTATAAAGCCGATAATAGGTTGCCAATTAGGTATAGGCATAAATGAAGAAGGAAGTTTTTCTATAAGGAGCACTGATTCAGGTAAGAAGGTTTATAATTTAGTTTTATTAGTTAAAGATGAGATAGGATATAAGAATTTAATAAAATTATGCTCGTTAGCCCATTTAAATACGACACCTCCAGATTTACCGCATATTGATATAGAAGAATTAAAGAAGCACAACGAGGGTCTTATACTTTTAACAGGAGGTAGTGAAGGATTAATAGGTAAGCTTTTACAGTATGGTAAGTTACAGAAAGCAGAGACAATATTAGATGATTTAAAGGAATTTTTTTCTGACAGGTTATATATAGAGCTTCAGCGACATGGATTAGAGGTAGAAGAACAAACAGAGGGAGAATTTTTGCGTTTAGCATATGAGAAGAATATTCCGTTAGTAGCGACTAACGAAGTATTTTTTATAGGAGAAGATATGTTTGAAGCGCAAGATGCGATGATGTGTATAGCGGACAAGACATATGTAGACACATTAGATAGGAGGAGATTAACACCCGAGCATCGTTTTAAGAGTTCGAAGGAGATGATAGAACTTTTTAAGGATTTACCGGAAGCCATACATAATACGATAGAGATAGCGAAGAGGTGTTCTTTTTTAGTAGAGAAGAAGCCACCAGCTTTACCACATTATATTTTAGAAGCAGGAGAGACAGAGGCAGGATTACTTAGGAAGAAGTCAGAAGAAGGTTTAAGGAAGCGATTATCTGTTCATGTATTTACCTCTGATATGTCGGAAGCAGAGAAGGAGGAAATAAGTAAGCCTTATTGGGAGAGGCTAAATTATGAGCTTAGCATTATAGAGCAGATGAAGTTTCCAGGATATTTTTTAATAGTATCAGATTTTATTCAATGGTCGAAGGCACATGATATACCGGTTGGACCGGGGAGGGGTTCTGGAGCAGGGTCAGTAGTTGCATGGTCATTAACGATTACCGATTTAGATCCATTACGTTTTAATCTTTTATTTGAGAGGTTTTTGAATCCAGAAAGAGTTTCGATGCCAGATTTTGACGTAGATTTTTGCCAAGAGAAGAGGGGAGAGACGATAGAATATGTTCGTAGGAAATACGGTTTTGATCATGTAGCGCAGATAATAACGTTTGGGAAGCTTCAAGCTAGGGCAGTATTAAGGGATGTAGGAAGAGTTTTTCAAATACCCTATCCGATTATAGATCGTTTAAGTAAATTAGTTCCGAATGATCCAGGAAGCAAGGTAAGTCTTAAGGAGATAGTATCAGGAGATAGTGATTTTAAGAGGGAGTGTGAGAAGGAAGCAGGTTTATCTAAGGTATTAGAGATAGCAGTAAAGTTAGAAGGATTATATAGGAATGCATCTACACATGCGGCAGGAGTAGTTATAGGAGAGAAGGCATTAGATGAGATTTTACCATTATATAGAGATCCTGCATCAGATATGCCAGTTACTCAATTTGATATGAAGTGGGTAGAGTCTACGGGATTAATAAAGTTTGATTTTTTAGGATTAAAGACATTAACGACGATAGCGAATGCGGTTAGGCTTTTAGCAAAGAGGGGAGTGGAAGTAAAGATATCAGAGATATCTTTGGATGATAAAGAGACATATGAGTTATTACAAAGAGCAGATACAGCAGGGGTTTTTCAATTAGAGAGTTCAGGCATGAGGAAGATACTGAGAGATTTGAAGCCTGACAAATTAGAAGATGTAATAGCGATAGTTGCTTTATTTCGTCCAGGACCGATGGACAACATTCCGAGTTATATTAATAGGAAGCACGGCAAGGAGAAGTCAGATTATTTGCATCCCATGTTAGAGGGGATATTAAAAGAGACATATGGGATAATGATATATCAGGAACAGGTTATGCAGATTGCGCAGGTTATGGCTGGATATAGTTTAGGAGGAGCAGATTTACTTCGAAGAGCGATGGGTAAGAAGAAGAAAGAAGAGATGATTAAGCAGCAATCGATATTTGTGGAAGGAGCATTAAAGAAAGGAGTAGAAAAAGAGCAGGCAGCGAATATTTTTGCGCAAATGGAGAAGTTTGCGGGTTATGGTTTTAATAAGTCGCATGCAGCAGCGTATGCATTGATAGCGTATCAGACGGCGTATTTGAAAGCACATTATCCCGTAGAATTTATGGCGGCTACGATGTCTATGGACATTTTGAATTCAGAGAAGTTATCAATTTTTAAGAGGGAGTTATCTAGGATGGGGATACCCCTTTTAGCTCCAGATATAAACAAAGCAGGAGTTAAGTTTACGGTTGAAGGAGGGTCCGTACGTTATGCGTTAAATGGGATTAAGAACGTAGGCGAAGGAGCAATGGAAGCAGTTATTTTAGAGAGAGAAAAGAATGGAGCATTTAAGTCGATAACGGATTTTATTAATAGGGTAGACAGCCGAATAATAAACCACAAGTGTTTAGAGAATCTTATAAAGGCAGGTTCTTTTGATAGTATTTTACCGAATCGAGCATTATTATTAAATAATGTTCAGACGATAACACATCAAATGTCTTTAGCGAGTGAGGATAGGAAGAACAACCAAATCAATCTTTTTGGTGATTTTTTGGGGATGAAGGAGATAGAGCTAGAGCCGACAGAGGAATGGAGTTTACAAGAGAAGCTTTCCAAGGAGGTAGAAGCTGTTGGTTTTTATCTTTCAGCACATCCATTAGATGAGTATAACAAATCATTAGATCGGATAGGGATTAGAAGTTTTTTAGCTGTAAGTGGAGCAGTAATAAAGGGCGGATCAGCGAGGGTAAAGTTAGCAGGTATAGTTAACAATATAAAGGAACGAACAAGTAAGGCAGGGAATCGTTATGCTTTTATAACAGCCTCAGATAGTAGTGGTTCATATGAGATGGTTTGTTTTTCAGATGTATTATCTACATCTAGAGATAAGCTTAATTCAGGCAGAGCATTAATTTTTTCAGTTAATGTTGATAAAGAATCAGAAGATATGGTAAGTATGACACTACAGAGTGTTACTTTTTTGGAAGAAGTTATATCGAAGAGTCTTCCAGGGATCGGAATAAAAGTTAATAGTTTAGAAAGTATAAAACGTTTACAAGAAGTTCTTTTATCAGTAGAAGTTAGGGGTCAAACGAAAATTACTCTTTTTGCATGTTTATCGGATTGGGAAGTACCAATAGAATTAAAGGATAGCTATCAATTAACGTCAGATATTTTAATGAAGATAAGGAATATTCCAGGGGTTTTAGAGATAATAGAGGTTTAAAGATTCCGGTTGTAAAGAGTTTTTAGGGGATATATAAGTAGGAAAAGAGGAAAAGAAAAGGAGAAACAGGATGAAGAGAATTTTGGTGATAATAAGTTTATTAGCATTTACGTTTCCAGTACAAGCACAACAAGCTGTAGAAGAATTAGGAGATTTTAATTATTGGTCAGCTTACAGTTTTCAAAAAGAAGGGCACAAGATATGTTATATAGTTACATCGCCGATAAAGCAAAAGGGTAAGGTATCAGGTAGGAAGGATGCCTTTATGGTAGTAACCAATACGCCATCGGATGGTACGTATGATGTAGTAAATCTTCAAGCAGGATATAATTATAAGAAGGCATCAGAAGTTAAAGTAAGAGTAGGGAAGCAAACATTTAAGATGTTTCCATTTGAAGACATGGCTTGGTTAAAAGAAGGTGATGAAGAATTAGTATCTGCGATGATAAAAGGTAACACGGCAGAAGTAAGTGCAGTTTCAGATAAAGGAGTTAAGACAGTTGATACATATTCGCTATTAGGTTTTACGAAAGCGAGGAATGCGATGAACAAGGCTTGTCCTAGGAAATAAGCATATTCAAGTGGAGATACCGTTCAAGAAAGATTTAATAGGTTTATCTCGAGAAGAACTTCTAGAGGAACTGAAGTCCTTAGGAGAGAAGTCGTTTCGGGCGAAGCAATTATGGCAATGGATATATAACAAAGGAGAGAAAGACTTTGATCAGATGACCTCATTGCCTGTTGTTACGAGGAGTAAGCTAAGAGATTTTTATTTTATTAGTCGTCCAGAGATAATTAAAGAGCAGACATCAGTTGATAGGACGAAGAAATGGCTTTTAGGTTTTTCCGATGGAGAGATGGTAGAGAGCGTATATATACCAGAAGCAGATAGAGGAGCAGTATGTATTTCTACGCAAGTAGGTTGTTCATTAGGATGTAAGTTTTGTCATACAGGTTCTCAAGGTTTTACGAGGAATTTATCTTCTGGAGAGATTGTTTCGCAATTTATGATAGCGAGAGATAGCTATGGAGAGTGGCCCACGCCATCAGGAGAGCCAAGATATTTATCGAACATAGTTTTGATGGGAATGGGAGAGCCATTACTTAATTTTGCTAATGTTTCCAAAGCGATCAAGATACTTATGGATGAAGAAGGAATAAGTGTATCACGTAGACGAATAACGTTATCTACATCAGGGATAGCTCCATTAATTCCGAAAGTAGCATCAGACATGGGAGTAAAGCTAGCGATAAGTCTTCATGCATCTAATAATATAGTTAGGAATCAGATTATGCCTATCAATAGGAAGTATCCATTAGAGGCGGTTATTTCAGCGTGTAGAGAATATAGGAAGATAGCAGGGTATAGACAACATATTACATTTGAATATTTAATGCTTTCAGGTATTAACGATCAAGATATTCATGCACAAGAGTTAATTTCATTAGTTTCAGGAATAGGAGCGAAGTTCAATTTAATTCCATTTAATGAATGGCCTGGTAGCCCATACAAGCCATCTTCTCCAGAGAGGGTTAAGCATTTTTCAGAGATTTTACAGAAGGCAGGATTTGCGGCGCCAATAAGGGTAGCAAGAGGTCAGGATATTTTGGCGGCATGTGGTCAACTTAAGACAAAGAATTAAAGATTAATAAAAATACATATATATATGAAGAGTAAGTGTATATCTAATAAGCCTAGATTGATTTAGGAAAGAATAGGGTTTATATAAAAGGTATAAAAAGCAGAAGGTTTCATATATGCATCAGGACAAAGAAAAGCAAAGAAGGCTGGTAATATTAGTTGTAGGCTTATCTGGAGCAGGTAAGACAACGGTTTTGCATACATTTGAGGATAATGGATTTGATGTTATAGATGGTCTTCCATTTAATTTACTTACTTCGATTATAATTCCCAGAACGTCTAGAGATATAGCTACTCCGATAGCGATAGGAATAGACACATCGAAGGAAGGTTTTTCCGTAGATAAGTTTGGAGATTTATTTGATAATTTAAGTGAACATCCACAAATAGACTTAAGGCTTTTATATTTAGATTGTGAAGATAAAGAGCTCATACGTCGTTATACAGAGACGAGAAGGAAGCATCCGCATTCAAGAGATTGTTCTTTAGAGACGGGGATTTTAAAAGAGAGGGAATCATTATTTAAATTACAGCAATTTGCGACAGATATTATAGATACGACAGAGCTTAATTCTAATTCCCTTAAGAAGTTAGTAGAGAAGATATTTACAAAAGATAAGAACAGGGAGATGGTAGTTACAGTAATGTCTTTTTCTTATCGCAATGGAATACCGCAGGAAGCGGATATAGTTTTAGATGTTAGGTGTTTAAGGAATCCGCATTATGATGAAAAATTAAGGTTTTTAACTGGTCTTGATTCTAGTGTAGGTGATTACATAAAACAAGATAAGGATTACGAATTATTTATGTTGAAAGTTGAAGATTTATTAAATTTATTATTGCCTAAGTATGTAGAAGAAGGAAAGAGTTATTTAACGATAGCAATAGGTTGTACAGGGGGTAGGCATCGTTCAGTTTACATAAGTGAGGAGTTAGCAAAGAAAATAGCACTTATGGGGTATGAGACGATATCGCGCCATAGAGAGATAGGGCACTAAAGATGGGCTTATTTCCAGTTTTAATAGATAATGGTTCAGTATCGGTTCCATTTTTTACTTTTGCGTTATTATTATCGATATTAATAGCATTAAGTGTAGGTATAATTCTTTTATTTTTACGACTTAAGAGTAAGACGAGCCAAGAATTTTCAGCGAGATTAGAGATAGAACGTTTTTATGAAGTTTTAGGTATGGCACCTGATGGTTATTTTTCATGGTTTTATGGATATGGAGATACGCCATCTAGGGAAGTATGTTCAAGACGTTTAGCGGTTTTATTAGGATTGTATAAAGGTTTAGATTCAGATTTTAGCGCTGTTTTAAATCGCATATCAGAAGAGGATAGAGAAGAGTTTAAGTTACTGGTTGAAGGATTAAGGTTAAGAGGGAGTTCGTTTGCGAAGGAAGTAAGGATATCAGGTACAGAAAGGCGAATTATCACATTAGGTTGTCGCAGTGAGAGTATAGGAGGGATAGTTTTAGCGGATACGATATGGATGAGGGATATAACAGAGAATGCAGATTCTATGGAGCAGCTTTATGAAGAGAACCGGGGATTAGAGGAACAATATAATTTTATTAAAGGGGTATTAGATGCAATACCGTTTCCTTTATGGGTAAGGGATGATAATTTAGCATTAAATTTTTGCAATAAAGCATATGTAAAGGCAGTAGGTGGTGTAGATATATCAGATGTTTTATCTAAGTCATTGGAATTAGCACAAGGAGATGCATTAAGGAAGGCGAGATCAATAGCAGCGGCGGCTCGTTCAGCAGGAAGGATTATGAGAGAGAAAGAGCATATAGTTATTGATGGCTGTAGGCATTTTTCAGAGATATCAGAAATACCAGTATTGATAACAGGGATTAAGGAAAAGCGTTTGACAGTTGGTATGGTTCAAATTCTAGATAGAGAAGAGGAGTTAGAGAATCGATTAAAGGGTTATATAGGAGCTCACAATGGAGTTTTAGAGAATTTGACTACAGCGATAGTTATTTTTGATTCGAATACCAGACTTTCTTTTTATAATTCGCCTTTTTTAAAGTTATGGGGATTAGATGCAGATTGGTTAGATGCGTCTCCGACATATTCGTCTTTTTTAGAGGCGTTAAGAGAGAAGAGGACATTACCAGAGGTTAGAGATTTTCCGGCATTTAAGAGAGAAGAGTTAGAATTATTTAAGAATCTTTTGAGACCAGGAGAAGATCTTATGCATCTTCCACAAGGTAAGACATTAAGGCGTTTTATGCTTCCGCATCCTTTAGGAGGGATTCTTATAAGCTATGAAGATATTACGGATCGGATAGCGATGGAGAGATCGTTCAACACATTGATAGAGGTTCAGCGAGCAACGATAGATAATATTCATGAGGCTGTTGCGTTATTTGATACGGAAGGGAAGTTAAAGCTTTATAATTCATCTTATGCGGATTTATGGGGATTTTCAGGAGATTTTTTGAATACGAATCCTCTTTTAGAGGAATTAGTAGAGAGACACAAGCCATATTTTAGTTCTAAAGAAGAAGAGTGGCAAGTTATCAAGGATCGTATAATGCAGCTATTTACAGAATCTTCGGATACGCAGATAAGGATAGAGAGGTTAGATGGAAAGATTTTAGAATCTTCGTGTGTAGGTTTAGCAGATGGAGGAGTTTTAATTACATTTTTTGACATTACACATTCTGCGCGTACAGAGAAGATATTGAAAGAACGGAGTCAAATAACGACGAGGATGAATGCCTTAAGGAGCAGATTTATTTTTGATTTAGCAGGAGAATTTAAGGATCCATTTAAGGAATTATGTAGTTCAATAAAGAAGAGTTCTTTAGCAGGACCCGTTTTACAAAGAGCATTAGATATAAAAGATCTTTTTAATGACTTAATGGATTTAGCATTAGCCGAGGGAGGAAGTAATTCGCTTAATCTTGATGCTGTAGAGATAAGAGGTATTTTAGAAGATATTAATGAAGGGCTTTCGGAAAGGGCGTTAAGAAAGGAAGTTACAGTTAATCTAGACATTGATTCAGAAGTTAGTTGGATAATAGGAGACAAGACTAGATTAGAGGAAGTTTTGCATTATATTTTTGCTTGTTCATTGAATAAGAGTGGTAAGGGGAAAGTTTTAACGGTTAGTTTAAGGAAGGTTAGGAAAGAGGAAGAAGGAGGAAGGAATAAGGATTGGGTAGAGTTTAGTTTTGTAATAGAGGCATTTGGAGAAGATAATATTTCAGAAATTTTTCCTTCTTATCTTGGGGCAGGAGAAGCCCTAGTTAAGTCATTAGTTTCAGTTCATGGAGGCTATATGTCGTTTGAGGGTAAGGAAAGTTATGGGATTTTAAAGATTTATTTACCAGCAGAGAAAGTTCAATGAAGCAAACTCTAGACAAATATAAATAAGAGAGCTACAACAAGGAAAAAGTTAAAAATAGAGGTAAAAAAATGATAACAACCAATGAGATTCGCAAGACTTTTTTAGAATTTTTTCAAAAGAGGGGACATGAATTAGTACCATCTAGCTCACTAGTTCCTAGGAATGATCCGACATTAATGTTTACCAATGCTGGAATGGTTCAATTTAAGAATGTTTTTACAGGACAAGAGAAGCGTCCCTATGTTAGGGCAACGACGGCACAGAAATGTGTTAGAGCCGGAGGGAAGCATAATGATTTAGATAATGTAGGTTATACAGCAAGGCATCATACATTTTTTGAGATGATGGGTAATTTTTCATTTGGTGATTATTTTAAAGAAGAAGCGATAAGTAATGCATGGGATTTAATTTCTAAAGAATTTGGTCTACCGAAAGACAGGCTTTGTGTTACGGTTTATTCTGAAGATGAAGAGGCTTGGAATTTATGGAAGAAGATAGCAGGTTTTTCAGATGAAAAGATTATAAAGATTCCGACTACAGATAATTTTTGGGCGATGGGAGATACAGGACCTTGTGGTCCATGTTCAGAGATATTTTATGATCATGGAGAAGGAATTCCAGGAGGAGCACCAGGGACAGCAGAACAAGATGGAGATAGGTTTGTCGAGATATGGAATTTAGTTTTCATGCAGTATGAGCAATTAGCGAATGGAGAGAGGATAAGGCTTCCACGTCCGTCAATAGACACAGGCTCAGGATTAGAGCGTTTAGCAGCAGTTATGCAAGGTACATATGATAATTATGAAACAGATGGGATAAAGAGTTTAATAGAAGGAGCAGCGGAGACAGCAGGGATAGGAGATATTTACGGGAAGGATAGAGTTTCATTAAGGGTTATAGCAGATCATTTAAGATCTTCCTGTTTTTTAATATCAGATGGAGTTATGCCAGCGAATGAAGGTAGAGGATATGTTTTGCGTAGGATTATGCGTAGAGCGATGAGGCATGCTCATTTAATGGGCTGTAAGGATCCATTGATGTGGAAATTGGTTCCGTATTTAACGGATATGATGGGAGATATTTATCCAGAGCTTAAGAGGGGAGAATCTTTGATAGTAGAGACATTAAGGTTAGAAGAGAGTCGTTTTAAACAGACATTAGATCGAGGTCTTAAGCTTTTAGATACGGAGACGAAGGGATTTAAAGAAGGAGATATTTTATCAGGAGAAATAGCTTTTAAGCTTTATGACACATATGGTTTTCCGTTAGATTTAACACAAGAAGCGTTAAGGAATAGGAAGATATTGGTTGATATAGAAGGTTTTGAAGCGTCTATGGCTAGACAGAGGGAAGAAGCGAAGAAGAGCTGGGCAGGATCTGGTGAATCAGCGACTGATGCTGTTTGGTTTTCATTAAGGGAGAGAATAGGTTCTACGGAATTTTTGGGTTACACGACAGAAGTATCAGAAGGACAAGTAAGCTCATTGGTAAGAGCAGGAGAAGAAGTAGACGAAGGAAAAGCAGGAGAAGAGATTTTTATTATAGTTAATCAGACACCTTTTTATGGAGAATCAGGAGGACAGAAAGGAGATGTAGGTTATATAGATAATGAAAGAGTTAGGATTAAGGTTATAGACACGTTAAAGAAGCCAGGAGATATAATAGTTCATGTAGGTATTATTGAGAGAGGAGAGATAAGAGTTGGCGATACGGTTAATTTAACGGTAGATAGAGACAAGAGAGCGAATATTAGAGCGAATCATTCAGCAACCCATTTATTACAAGCAGCATTAAGGAAGATTTTAGGAGATCATGTTGTTCAGAAGGGTTCTTTAGTTACGTCAGAAAGTATTCGTTTTGATTTTAGTCATTCACGCCAAGTTAGTGAAGAAGAGATAATAGGTATAGAGGAAGAAGTAAACAGGAATATTTTAAAGAATCTTAAAGTAAGTACGCGTTTTATGAGTCCCAGTAGTGCTATTAAGGAGGGGGCGATGGCATTATTTGGAGAGAAGTATGGAGAAGAAGTAAGAGTTCTGACGATGGGAGAAGGTTCGGATCAAGTTTCGATAGAGTTATGTGGAGGCACGCATGTTGATAGGACAGGGGATATAGGTAGTTTTAGGATTATTTCAGAGGGTTCAGTTGCTTCAGGTATACGCCGGATAGAAGCTGTTTCAGGTATGTCGGCAATATATTATGGAAGGAAGCAAAATGAGATAATAAAGGATGTTTCAGAAGAATTAAGGGTTTCAGCTTCCGAGATTGTAACGAGGATAAGGGGTTTACAAGAAGAGAGGAAGCAAATAGAGAAAGAATTGTCAGATCTTAGGTTGAAGTTAGCTTCAGGATTTTCTGGTTCTAATAGAGGAGAGATAGATAAAGTAGGATCTTTTAAGTTTATAGGTAAGATAGACAAAGATATTCTGGCTACGGAGATGAAGTCAGTAGTTGATGAAATGAAGAAGCAGATAGGTTCAGGAGTAGTTGCATTATTAAGTACATCTGGAGATAAGTTATCAATAGTTGTAGGAGTAACAAAGGATTTAACGGATAAGGTTAGTGCTATTGATTTAGTTAGGATAGGCTCTGAAGCAGCAGGAGGGAAAGGCGGCGGAGGGAGAATAGATATGGCACAAGCAGGAGGGCCAGATACATCTAGAGCAAAAGATGCTTTAGAGAAGATAAGAGCGACATTAAGTTTAAAATAGGATAAAGAAGCGGAGGTCAATAGCTCCGCTTTTTTATTTAGCGCATAGTTTATATTGCTTTTAGAGTATTTAACCTTTCTAATTTTTATGTTAAGAGGATAAGGTTTATTTATTAGGAGTAAAGTAAGTATAGATATGACAGGTTTTGAGTGGCCAATATTATTTTTATTATTACCGCTTCCTTGGTTTATAAGGAAATTTTTTGGGGTTCAGGATCGAGAAGGAGGAGAGGCTTTAAAGGTTCCTTTTTTTCGAGAAGTTTCGCATATAAAGTTTAGGAAAGGTATTTTTATAGGTAGTTTTAGTAAGGGTAGATTAATTTATTTATCACTGATTTGGTTTTTATTGGTTACGGCTTTAGCGAGGCCCCAATGGGTAGGAGAAGTAGTTTCAGCAAGTAGTGAAGCGCGGAATTTGATAATGGCTGTAGATATATCTGGCAGTATGAGTATGGATGATTTTGTATTAGGGAATAAATATCTTGATAGACTAAGCGTAGTTAAGAGAGTTGCAGATGAATTTATTTCAAAGCGCACAGGAGACAGGGTAGGTGTAGTAGCGTTTGGTACGAATAGTTATCTTTATGTTCCATTGACAGCGGATATAGATACAGCACGGGAGCTATTAAGCGAATTAGAGATAGGTTTTGCGGGGGAGCTTACATCGATAGGAGATGCATTAGGTTTATCGCTTAAATCTATGCAGGAGATACCATCAGAAAGTAAGGTTATAATTTTGCTTTCAGATGGGACGTCGAATTCAGGTAATATCAATGTTAATCAAGCGATTAATCTTGCACGGAAGATGGGAGTTAAGATTTACACGATAGGAGTAGGTGCCTATACGAAGACGATAAGGAGTCCGTTTGGTTCGCAAAAGATCAATCCATCAACGGATTTAGATGAAGAGAGTTTGAAGGAGATAGCTAGTTCTACAGGAGGAGAATATTTTAGAGCATATGATACTGCAGAGCTTGAGAAGATTTACCGTAAGATAGATGAATTAGAGCCGTCTAGAGTAGATAATTTTTATGTTCGTCCAGTAAGGGAGTTATTTTTCTTTCCGTTAGGTTTAGCAGTAATTTTAAGTATTTTAGGAGTTTTTTTTGCATTATTTGAGGCAAGAAGGTAATGGATTTTATAGATAATTTTCATTTTTTAAGGCCGTTATGGTTTTTAGGTTTATTACTGTTAATTTTTTTACCATTTTTTTTTCGTTTATATGGGAAGAATATTAGCACATGGAACACAGTATGTGACAAACATTTATTAGAAGTTTTGCTTACGCATCAGGATGAGAAGAAATCTAAGATATCTATTTTAGCATTAGTTTTAGCGTATTTTTTAAGTATTTTAGCGTTATCTGGGCCTACATGGGAGAGGACCCCGAGTTATGGAGCGACAGGAGGAAAGAACACAGTTTTTGTTTTAGATATGGGCGTAGATATGGGAGCAAGTGATATAAATCCCACTCGTTTAGAGAGATCTAAATATAAGCTGTATGATTTATTAGAGAAGATAAAAGGAGATAGTGCAGGTTTAGTTCTTTTTGACAATGAAGGATATATGGTTTCTCCATTGAGTGAAGATTTAACAGTTTTAAGCAATATAATACCGACATTAGATTTATCGGTTATGCCAGGAAATGGAGCTAGTGTAATAGAGAAGGGAATAAGGGAGGCTGTTAATCTTTTAGATAGTTCAAAGGCAGGTAGGGGTAGGATAATAGTTTTAACAGGAGCAGGATCTAGTTCAGCAATTAATGCAAAATCGGAGGTTAAGCGAGCAGCGGATAAAGGACATATAGTTTCGATTTTAGCAGTAGGGACAGAAGGAGGAGCTCCAGCGCCTAATCCTTCAGGTAATTTTTATACAGATGGAGAAGGTCGTACGATTTTATTTAAAACAGGGATGAAAGAACTATCTGAACTTGCGTTTTATGGTAACGGAGTTTTTACAGAGATTAGGTCAGATGATATTGATTTAGAGAGGATATTATCCAAAAGTTTTGGATTAGATGAAGAGGTAAGAACAAACGAAATAAAGGTTGATGAATGGAAGGACATGGGAGTTTATTTGCTTTTAGTTATAGTGCCTCTCTTTTTGTTTGCCTTTAGGAGAGGTTTTATAGCAATTATTCTTTTATGTATAATGAATCCATTGAGTTCCGAGGCTGGAGTATGGGAAGATTTATGGTTAAATTCGGATCAACAGGGTATAGATTTTTTAGATCAAGGAGATTATAAGCAAGCAGGGAGTAAGTTTAAGGATCCTAGATGGAAAGGTTATGCCTTATACAAGGGGGGAGATTATAAAGGATCTATAAAACATCTTTCAGGATTAAAAGATGTTACCTCTCTTTATAATTTAGGGAATGCGAAAGCATATGATGGAGATATATCGGGAGCGATATCTAGTTATGAAGAAGTATTAAAGATAGATCCAGATCATGAAGATGCTCGTTATAATTTAGAGTATTTGAAGAGAGAGCAAGAGAAGCAAGAACAGGAAGAACAGCAACAAGAGCAAGCACAACAAGAACAGATAAAGCAACAGAAGAATCCGAATACCGAGAATGAAGATAAAGAAGAAGAGAACACTCATGAGGAAGAAAGAGGAGACGCTAAGGAAGGAGAAGAGAGTTTTTATGGCTCTAAGGAGGGGTCAGAGGAAGAAGGAAAGAATAAGACTGAGCAAGAGAGCGGATCAAGAGGAGAAGAAGAATTATCTCAAGAGGGATTAGAAGAAGAACAGAGTAGTTTAGGCGGTTTAGAAGGTAAAGAGGATAATTTTTTATCAGAAGAGGAACAGTCAGACATCCAAATGCTTAATCGAGTTCAAGAAGATAAGGGAGGACTTTTAAGGTCTCGACTAAAGAAGATATATGAGGAGAGAAGAGGTAGATAAATGTTTATTTATAAGCATATAAAAAGTTATGCGATATTTTTATTTTTAGGTATACTTTTATTTTCGAGTAATCTTTATGCAGAAGTTACAGCATCAGTTAATACGATAAGTGTCAGAGAAGGTAATTCTGTAACTTTAACTATAAAGAGTACGGATTCTTCGAATAGTAATAATCCTGATTTAAGGGTTTTAGATAAAGATTTTATAATTTCAGGGACTCAAAAAGGGGTTAGGAATACATTTGTTAATGGTAAGTTTAATTCAGTTACGGAGTGGAATATTTTACTTACGCCAAAGAGGATAGGTAATATAATTATTCCAGCAATAAATTTAGGTAAGGAAGAAACAAGGCCTATAAGTATACAAGTTAATGCAGCAGGCTCTCAAGTTAATTTAAATTCGTCTTCAGAAAGTGTAGAAGAAGGAGAGACAGGAGATGTTTTTTTAAAGGTTTCTGTTGATAATTTTGATCCTTACGTTCAAAGTCAAGTTTTATATATAGTTCGTTTATATTCATCGGAACCGATATCACAAGGAGTTATTCTTCCGCCCCAGATAAGTGATGCGGTAATAGAGAAGATAGGAGATGATATAAGGTTTGAGAGCAATATTTCAGGTCGTTTTTATAATGTATTAGAGCGTCGTTTTGCGATTTTTCCGCAAAAGAGTGGTAAATTAGAGATACCGCCGATAGTTTTTGAAGGAGAGATAGTTGATAGTAAGATAAGCAATCCAGTAGAGATGTTATTTAAGCAATCAGGATTTATTGGTACATCAAATTTTACGACACCATTTAGTGCAGTAAAGAGAGTTCTTGTTCGTTCAGATTCTATTAGTATTAACGTTCAAGGAAAGCCAGGGGTAGCGACAGGGAAGTGGTGGTTACCAGCATATAAATTAAGCATTAGCCAAGAGTGGCAACCATCGATTAAAGACATTAAAGTTAATGAAGCAATAACAAGGAATATAAAGATTACGGCAGATGGTTTAACGGGAGCGCAATTACCAGAGATTAGTGTTTTAGAAGGTAAAGATATAAAAGTATATCCAGGTAAGCGACAGAGTAGTAATCTTAGTGGAGATAATGGTATTTTAGGAGTTAGTGAGACCAGTATAGTTTTGATACCAACAAATTCAGGCGAGATAGTATTACCAGAGATAAGGATTCCTTGGTGGAATATTAAGACTAAGCGTATGGAAGAAGCAATTTTGCCATCAGAGAAGTTTTTAGTTCAAGGAAGTAGTGAACAAGCTAGTGATACTGTTTCTCAAGTACCTTCGTATAGTGTTAATTTAGCACCAGAAGAAGGATTAGAAGTAGGAGGTATAGTTAAAGGGGGAGAAGAAGCTTTAAACAAGGAAGGATTTTTTATAATAAGGATAGTTATTTTAATAGTATTTTTTTGTTTATTTATATTTTTACTATTTTATATTCGTCATAGATTTTTAGTTAATAAGGCTCTAAAGAAGAAAGAGGATATAGGAAGTTTTTCAGCAATAGAGAAAGCGTTAAAGCAAGAAGATTCGAAGGTTCTTAGGGATTCAATATTAAGATGGTCAAAGAGTTATTGGCAAGAAGATCCACCATTAAATATAGTATCGATAGGGAAACGTTTAAAGAATAAGGAATTAGAAAAAGAACTGGAAGAACTTGAAAGAAGTATTTATGCTAATTCTAAGTATAGGTATTACGGGGATGAATTAGTAAAAGTTTTGAAGAAAGCTTTAAGTTCCGACAAGGCAGAGAAGAAGCAGGTCAAGCCGGTTCCAGATTTATATCCGCAGAATAAGTAGGTTTTTATAAAGATATGACAAGATTTTTTGCTGCGATTTTAAGTTTTTTGTTTTTTGGAGCAATAGTTTCTACTGCGGGAATAATATACATTATCTGGCATTATGAGAGGGACTTACCAGAGTATTTGCAGCTTGCAGATTATCAGCCTCCAGTTACGACGAGGTTATATGCAGGTGATGGATCTATGCTAGCAGAGTATGCATCGGAGAAGAGGATTTTTGTTCCTGTTTCTTCTATACCGAAGCAATTAATAGAGGCTTTTATATCAGCGGAAGATAAGACATTTTATACGCATGGAGGATTAGATTATAAAGGATTAGCTAGAGCGATTATAACTAATATAAAGAATATGGGGACAGGTAGGCGTATGGTTGGAGCGTCGACGATTACGCAACAAGTAGCGAAGAATTTTTTATTAAGCAATGAAGTTACATTAACGAGGAAGATAAAAGAAGCGATATTAGCATTTAAGATAGAGAAGACATTTTCCAAAGACCATATAATGGAGCTTTATTTAAATGAGATATATTTAGGGAAGAGTTCTTATGGAGTAGCAGCGGCGGCATTAAATTATTTTAACAAGTCATTATCGGAGCTTACATTAAGTGAGAAAGCGTTTTTAGCGGCATTACCGAAGGCTCCGAACAATTACGATCCAGAGAAGAAGAAGGAAGCCGCCATAGAGAGGAGGAATTGGGTATTATCTCGTATGGAAGAAGACGGTTATATAAGCAAAGAAGAGAAGGAAGCTGCCATATCAGAGGATATAATAGTAGCAGCCAGAGATAAGAACAAAGTACTAGATGCGGATTATTTTGCAGAGGAAGTAAGGAGAGAGATAGCTTCAAAATATGGAGATTCATCGTTATATCAAGGAGGATTAGATGTTAGAACATCTTTAAATCCAGAATTACAAGGGTATGCCGTTTCAGCATTAAAGAATGGTTTATTAAATTATGATCGACGTCAAGGATATAGAGGATCGATATCTAATATTACAATAGGTGAAGATTGGCTTGATGTTTTGAATAAGGTTTCTATTCCATCGTATACGCCGAGAAATTGGCGTAAAGCTTTAGTTATGTCACTGAATGAGGAAGGAGCCTCGATATCATTTGGTGATGGTACGAGTGGTGATTTACCGTTAAAGGGGATGAAATGGGCGAGGGTTAGGAATTCAGATGGTAGTTTAGGCAAAGAAGTAGAATTTCCAGAAGAAGTATTAAAAGTTGGAGATATAGTTTTAGTAGAACAAGTAAGGGATAAAGAAGGGAAGTATTATGCATTAAGGCAGATACCAGAAGTTGAAGGAGCTTTAATAGCTCTTGATCCGCATACAGGTAGGGTATTAGCTTTAGTAGGAGGTTTTTCTTTTAAGAAGAGTCAATTTAACCGAGCGGTTCAGGCGTATAGGCAACCGGGTTCTTCATTTAAACCATTTGTTTATTTAGCAGCATTAGAT
>CALXRE010000043.1 GCA_944390645.1 uncultured Alphaproteobacteria bacterium
CTTGAATTTGGGGCAACTTGCTGAAATCGCTAAAGCCTCAATAATAAAAGGAAAACCAGATGATGGTCCTTTTTTAGGTGTCGCAACTTTAAATAAAGCTACGCCTGATGATGTAGTTGCTTTCTATGATAAATCTTTAAAAAGTACTTTGGAAAATATCCAGGCTGGTGTTTGTATAACTACCGAAGAAAATATCAAATTTATAAAAGGAAATACTAAAATCCTTGCTGCTAACAACCCTAAAAATGCTTTGGCCTTAATTATTAGAGCGTTCTATGTAAAAGAAAAACCTGAACCGTTTATATCAGATAAAGCTTATATTGCTCCAAGTGCAAAAATAGGTAAGGGCGTGAGAATAGAATTTGGCGCATATATAGCTGAAAACGTTCAGATTGGTGATTTTTGTTTTGTTGCCCCTAATGCTGTAATTGAAAAAGGTGTCATTTTAGGAGATAATTGTGTTGTAGGGGCAAATGTTTCTATTTCTCATACAATAGCTGGAAATAATGTTGTCTTCTACCCTGGAGCTAAGATTGGACAAGATGGTTTTGGGTTTATTATGAATCCTCAAGGTCATCTAAAAATACCTCAAATCGGAAGAGTAATAATAGGTGATAATGTAGAAATCGGTGCAAATACATGTATCGACAGAGGCGCAATCGATGATACAGAAATAGGTGAGGGAACTATAATCGATAATCTGGTGCAGATAGGTCATAATAATAAATTGGGGAAAAAATGCGTTATCGTTTCTCAAGTAGGGATCGCTGGAAGTTGTGTCCTAGATGACTTGGTTGTTGCTGCTGGACAGGCAGGTTTGGCTGATCATTTACATATAGGTATGGGAGCTCAAATAGCTGCTCAATCGGGAATTATGAGTGATATTCCTCCTGGAGCAAAAGTTATGGGATCGCCTGCTCAACCAATAAAAGAATACTTACGAGGAATAGCTACAATCAAAAAATTAACTACAAAAAAAGGATAAGCAAATGTCAGAAGAAGTTATAAATATAAATCAAATTATTGATATGATTCCCCATCGATATCCTTTCTTATTGGTGGATAGAATCATTGATGTCTTTAAAGATCAAAGTTGTATTGGAATTAAAAATGTTACCGTAAATGAACCTTTCTTTTCGGGGCACTTTCCTAACCATCCTGTAATGCCTGGTGTCTTAATAATTGAAGCTTTGGCTCAAACTTCGGCTGTTTTGGTTGTCCATACCCTAGGTGAAGATGCAAAAGGTAAGTTAGTTTATTTTATGACTATTGATAATGTTAAATTTAGAAAACCTGTTATTCCTGGAGATCAACTTAAACTTCATGTCGTAAAAGAAAAGTCTAGAGGAAATGTTTGGAAATTTGAGGGAAAAGCTTTAGTCGATGATAAAGTGGTTGCAGAAGCTACTTTCAGTGCAATGATATTAGACGGATAAAGAATAAGCGGAGAAAAAAATGGCAATAGAAATTCATTCTTCTGCAATTGTTGATAAAAACGCAAAAATAGCTGAAGACGTATATATAGGTCCTTTTTGTATTGTTGGAGAAAATGTAGAATTAAAAACGGGCGTGAAATTATATGCTAATGTTACGGTCATGGGACATACAACTATAGGAGAAAATACTAGAGTTTATCCTTTTGCTGTTTTAGGTACTCCTGCTCAGCATCTTAAATACATGGATAACCCTGCAAAGTTAGTTATCGGTAAAAATAATGTTATTCGTGAACATGTAACTATGCATACGGGAACTCCTATAGAGGCTTCTACAACTATTGTTGGTGATGATGGCTTATTTATGGTGGCTGCTCATGTAGCACATGATTGTGTCGTGGGAAATAATGTTATAATGACAAATAATGCTACTTTAGGCGGTCATGTCCGTTTGGGTGACTTTGCTATAATTGGTGGTTTGAGCGCTGTACATCAATTCTGCAGAGTGGGAAAATATGCTATGGTTGGAGGAATGTCTGGAATAGAACAAGATGTAATCCCTTACGGATTGGTTACAGGAGATAGAGCTAGATTAAGAGGTTTGAATCTTATTGGTTTAAAACGTCATGGATTCACAAGTGATGATATTTCTGAAATGCGAAGAGCTTATCGTATGCTTTTTGCTAATGAGGGTACTTTCCGTGAGAGAATAGATGATGTTTTGAAAACCTTTGCTGGGTTTAAACCAGTTGAAGATATTATTGAATTCATAAAAGAAGATGCTCATAGAACTGTTTGTCAGCCTGCTCTATAAGGAGATTTATGGAGAATGATATGAATGGAAAACTTGGAATCGTTGCAGGAGGTGGAGCTATACCTCTTATGGTGGTCGAGGAGTGTAAAAAACAAAAACGACCGTTTGCTTTGATTCTTTTGGAGGGAATTGCAGATAAAAAACTTTTCTCTGATGTTCCTTATCATTCTTTTATGATTGGTAATGCTGGTGCAGGATTGAAATATTTTCGAAAAGAAGGTGTTGAAGAAATCTTGTTTATCGGTAATCTTCGTAGACCTTCGTTAAAAGAAATTAAGTTCGATTGGTGGTCTGCAAAAATAGTCGCAAAATGGGGGCTTAATGTTTTCGGAGATGATAATCTCCTATCTTTGGTTATTAAAACTTTTGAAAAGGAAGGCTTTAAAGTAATAGGAGTTCAAGATGTAGTCCAAGACTTGCTTGCAAAAGAAGGAATCTATGGACGTTTCTTACCTGATAAAACAGCAAAAATCGATATTAAACGTGGCTTTGAAGTAGCTAAAGGTCTTGGTGCTTATGATGTTGGGCAAGCGGTTGTCGTCCAACAGGGAATGGTTATTGGAGTCGAAGCTATAGAAGGTACAGATGCTCTTTTGAAAAGAGTAAAAAATCTACAAAGACCTGGAAAAGGGGGCGTCTTAGTAAAGTTCAAAAAACCTCAACAAGAATCTAGAATAGATTTACCTACTGTAGGAATACAAACCGTCGAAAATGCTTATGATGCTGGTCTGAGAGGTATTGTTGTTGAAGCTGGTTCTTCTTTAGTCGTTAACCCAGAAAAAGTAATAAAACGTATTGATCAGCTTAATATGTTTATGCTCGGATTGTCTTCTGTGGAGAATATTGATGTCGGAAAATGATACCCCTTTAGTATATATTATTGCTGGTGAAGCTTCGGGAGATCTTCTTGCTTCTCGTCTTATTACTGCTTTACAAAATAAAACAAAAGGAAAAATCCGCTTTGCTGGTATTGGTGGTGAAACTATGCATCGAAAGGGATTCCAAAGCTTATTTGATAATTCTGAACTTGCTATTATGGGTATCTTTGAAGTAATGCCTAAAATACCTAAAATATTAACTCTGATAAACAAAACAATTAAAGACATAAAACAAAAAAATCCTGATATCCTTATTACTATCGATAGTTGGTCTTTTTCTAATCAAATTCATAAACGCTTGAAAAAAATTAATTTTCCTCATATCCATTATGTTGCACCTCAGGTGTGGGCTTGGAGACCTAAAAGAGCTGCAAAAATGAAAGGATTGATTGATGCTTTGTTGACTCTTTTCCCTTTCGAAAACCAAT
>CALXRE010000044.1 GCA_944390645.1 uncultured Alphaproteobacteria bacterium
TAAAGTAACTGGACGTACTAATACTGTCCAAGCTCCAGTGGGGTCTGAATTCTTGTTCGGTTCTTTGTCTATTAAAGTGGATGTTTGTAAAACTAGACCTCCTGAAGAACCTCCTGAAAATTCGGTGTTTTTGGAAATAACAGATAATCCTTTGCAGGGAGAGCCTAAGCTTATATTTAGTGGTTGGATGTTTTCTTCTTCTCCCGCTTTGTCGGCTCTAGATAATCCTGCATATGATATTTGGCTTATTAAATGTACAGGCAAAAAAGTCGATCAAAATATGAATAACCAAACAAATCAAATGCAAGAAAAGCCAGAAATAGAAGCTAATCCTATTGTGAAAATTGATACTAACAATCCTGATGAATTTCTAGAAACTGAAACTGAAAAACAATCAGAAGAAAATTCAGAAGAAGAATCAGAAAAAAGCTCTTCTTTCTTTTGGTTTTAAAAAAAGATATTTAAAATTAAATGTTGTTAAATCGTATATCATGAAAAAAACTTGAATAAATTAAAACTATTTTAGCCCTTTATCCGCTTGTTTTTTAGAGGCTGAAAATTATAAAAATGACTTAAATTTTCATAATCAAAGAAACTTATTTCATGATGATAGTTTTCAAATAATGGTTGATCTTTATCTTCTATGGGAGAATTTGGAATGTCTTTTAATTTGCTAAAAATATTAGGATTGAATATTTCTTGACAGCTTTTAGAAAAGTCAAAGTTAATACAAAAAGTTTTGTACCAAGATGAAAGACAAGAAAAAAGAAAATGAGTTTTATTGGTAAGGGCAAATAACCCATCTCGATTTAAAGAATCTCCAATAACTAAAATATTTTCTGGTTTTATTTCTATCCCTTTTTGTTTAAAGAAAAGGCTTATTTTATCCATAGCTTCATTATGTGGTTTTACATGATAATTACTTATTACTATTTTACCACTTTCTTCTAATGCTTTTATTTCTGCTTCAGGATATGGACGATCATGAATGTCTTTACGGGTGGAAATACCGCTTATTAAACTATAACTTAGTTCCTTTCTTCCTTCTCCTTTGTCTTTAAAAGCAATAACTTCAGAAAGTTTCATCTTATCTATTTGCTCTGATAGAGGCGTGTCAGTTAAAATGAAAACATCAATATCTGCTTTTTGCATTTTTTCTAAAAAATCCCTAACAAAAGGATAAAAAGTAGTGTAAAGACTTTCTAAATCTTTGTTTAAGTTGTTTTCTAAAAAAATATTATCTTCAACCGAAAAATCATCTTTAGAAAATAAAGGTAAACCTAAAATCTTCTTTATGCCATATACAGAAAAAAAATCTTCAAAACCAAAATTCTCTCGCCTTTTACATTCAAAATCCAAAATATCAATGATATTGGTTTGAGATAAATTCCTACTTTTGGAAAGATAAAAAATAAGGGTTCTAATAAGTTTCCCTAGCTCGTTATAACTGTCTCCTACAGTCCCATCCCAATCTAGTAAAACGAGGTTTATTTCTGGACGAGAGGAAAGCGGTTTTTTTATTACTTGTTCCTTTATGTTGTCTTCATCTATACCTGAAAAAGCAAAAAAATCATCAATAATTTTATTCGCAGGATAGTTTTTATCATTTGCAGGAAGATAAGAAATGTCTTTTATGTATTCAGAAACTTTATAATATCTACCAACCATTTTTATATCCTCTTGCTAAAATAAACGTAATCATTTAACTAGCTTTTAAACCAGGTTAAGTAAAGTAAAAAAAACTTGCTTTAAATAAAAAACATGGTAGCATTTTAACCTCTTTCATTGTTGTGGGGTTATAGCTCAGCTGGGAGAGCGCTTGAATGGCATTCAAGAGGTCAGGAGTTCGATCCTCCTTAGCTCCACCAAAAAGGTTTCCTTGTAATGTTATTATATTAAATTAAGTGTAAGGTTATTATTTCCTTAAAATTAAAACATTGACAAAATAATAGAAATATTTCTTGTCGTTTTTATCTTTTTACCGTATATTTAATTTCTAAAATTTAAAAATATAAGTAACATAAATGAAAGAAAGTAAATAAATATGACGGATAATCTATATACGCTTGAAGATACAAAAGGAAATGTTTTTAATATGTTAAAAATCCAAAATGATCTAGTTTTTGAAGGTGATTTGGATTTAAGTGTATTACCTCGAGATTTTGCTAAAAAGGTTTCTTGGCCTGAAAAATTTACAGTTAATGGTAGCTTAAAAATTTCAGCTGAAGGAAAGGGCCTTCAAAGTGTGAGTTCTTTACCAAAATATTTAACCGTATCTGGTAACTTAGATCTTAGGTGGGCTAATAATCTAAAAGTCCTTCAATATGTTGATGTTGGGGGTATTATTATTGTTGGTGATGATCCATATTATTCATCTTTGCAGGCGGTTGATGCGAGAATCCCTGATAAAAAAATAAGAATATATGATGCTGATTCTCGGGAATATGTGGTCGCTGATACTAATTTTAGAAGATTCTCTCAATCATTGGATTATAAATCTAGATTGTTTTTACCTTGTAAAGAAAGATAAATAAGATAAAATCCCTTCTGAAAATACATTCCCTTGAAAACTTTTATAAGTTAGGATAAAAAGCTTTTCAGAGATAAAAATGGCAGAAAAAAATTTATACCTTACTAAAATACAGCTTAGAGCTGAGCTTGAGAGATGTTTAAATTGTAAATCTCAGCCATGTATGAATGCTTGTCCTGTTAATTGTAATCCAAGGGAATTTATAAATTTTGCTAAACAAGGAGATATGGCTCAGGCGGTTAAAACTATTTGTAGAAATAATCCTATGGGTCAAACTTGTGGTCTTATATGTCATGATAAGTTTTGTATGAAAGCATGTACTCGTCGTAATATTGATTTTTCGGTTAATATTCCAAAAGTACAAGCAACGATTTTAGAAAACTATCAACAGCCAAGAGAAAATTATGCTTGTATATCTCCAAATGGCAAAAAAGTCGCAGTCATTGGTGCTGGACCTGCAGGAATTGCCGCTACTTCAGTGTTAGCAAAAACGGGTTCTTTGGTAACATTATTTGAAGCCTCAGAACAAATTGGAGGAGCTCTTAATATGATACCTCCTGAACGTTTGCCTCATGAAGTCATAGAAAGAGATTGGTCTTTCCTTGCTAATGATCGTTTGATTTCTTTACGTTTAAATACGCGAGTTCAAAATCCTCTTGAGCTACTTGATGAATATGATGGGATCATAGTCGCAACCGGAGAGCCTAATTGCATCAATCTCAATATACCAGGAGAAGAGTTCGCTATTCCTTATATTGAGTATCTTTATAACCCTCAAAAATATAAAACTTCAGGAAATGTAGCAATAATCGGGGGTGGAAATGTTGCTGCTGATTGCGCTTTTACGGCTACAACAGGCGGCGCTAAAATGGTCGAAATGTTCGTTAGACGTCGCTTATCTGATATGCGAATTTACAAAAATGAGTACTTAGAATTATTAAAAAGACAAGTAAATATATCTTCTTTGACAAGTCCTGAGAAAATTATTCAGAAAAATGGTAATTTGTCTTTGTTTGTACATAAAAATTATTTTGATGGTGAAAAATGGCTACCTATTCCTAATACTTCTATCGAGTTGCCTGGTTATAGTTTGATTGTTAAAGCCGTTGGAAGTAGGGCTGATTTAAAAGTAACTAATGAAAAAATAATTTATGCTGGAGATTGTAAAACTGGGGGATCAACTATTGTGGAAGCTATAGCTTCAGGACGGGCTGCCGCTTATTCGTTAAATGAAATCTTATTGTAATAGATCCTTTTAAATAATCTCTTTTCGAAAGTAGATTTTTCTTTTAAAAATACTTTTTCGCTTTTATTTTGTCTCTTACTTGACTTCCTGTGTATTATAGAATAAAGCATAAAGCTTCTTTAAAGGAGATGAAAAATAATGGCTTATAAGGAAAATAATCTGCCGGATAATCAATATAATTCCGAAGAAATTGAAAATCGTTGTATCGCTTTCTGGGATGCGGAAAATATCTATGCTTATGATAAAAATGCCTCTAGAGAAAACACTTTTTGTATTGATACTCCTCCTCCAACGGTCTCTGGTTCTTTACACATAGGACATATCTTTAGCTTTACTCAAACGGATATTACAGCTCGTTTCCAAAGAATGTCTGGAAAATCTGTTTTTTACCCTATTGGTTGGGATGATAATGGTCTACCAACAGAAAGAAGAGTCCAAAACTATTATAATATAGCCTGTAATCCTAACTTACCTTATGATCCTGATTTTAAGCCTGTACATAAAGAAAAAGATGAGACTAAACGTAAAGAAGTGTCTCGTAAAAACTTTATCGAAGCTTGTCAAATGCTTACTCAAGAAGATGAGCAAATCTTCGAACAAGTCTTCCGTAGAATTGGTCATTCTTATGATTGGTCATTAAAATATACTACTATCTCTCCTGAAGCTATTAAAGTATCTCAAAAGTCTTTTTTAGATTTATATGCTAAAAATAAAGTGGTTTCTATTGAAGCTCCTACTATGTGGGACGTTACTTTTAAATCGGCTGTAGCTCAGGCAGAAGTAGAAGATCGTGAAGTCGAAGGCTTTTTCCATGATATTAAATTCCAAGTTCAAGGATCTGATGAAACTTTTATTATCTCAACAACTAGACCTGAACTTTTACCTGCTTGTTTAGCTATTGTCGCTAATCCTGAAGATGAACGATATAAAAAACTTTTTGGTAAAAATGCTATTGTTCCTCTTTTTGATATATCTGTACCTATACTACCTGCTGAACATGCAGATAAAGACAAAGGTACTGGAATAATGATGGTTTGTACTTTTGGTGATGCTGCTGATGTCGCTTGGTGGAAAAATTCAGGATTGCCAATAAAGCAAATTATTGGAATTGATGGTCGAATTATTGATGTCGATTATGGAGTAGGGCCTTTCTCTTCCTTAAATCCAGATAAAGCAAAAGAAAATTTTGCTAAAATTAAAGGAATGACCGTTAAACAAGCAAAAGAAACTATCTTTGCTTTATTACGTCAAGATGGAGCCCTACAAGGAGAACCTCGGAAAAGAATCCACTCAGTAAAATTCTATGAAAAAGGTTCTTTGCCTCTAGAGTTCGTTTCTTCTCGACAATGGTTTATTAAACTCTTGGAAGAAAAAAATCGCATGCTTGATGCGGGGAATAAAATTAATTGGGTTCCTGAACATATGTATCATAGATACGAAGAGTGGACTAAAGGATTAAATCAAGATTGGTGTATAAGTAGGCAACGGTTCTTTGGCGTCCCTTTCCCTGTTTGGTACCATCTAGATGAAAAAGGAAATCCTGATTATAACAATCCTATATTAGCTTCTGAAAAACAACTCCCTGTTGATCCTATGTCTGATACTCCAATTGGTTTTAATGAAGAACAAAGAAATAAACCTAATGGCTTCATTGGAGATTGTGATATTATGGATACCTGGGCTACAAGCTCTTTAACTCCTCAAATTGCTATGTATTTTGCTCCTAAAAATGTTCCTTTGGCTTTGCCTTTTGATATTAGACCTCAGGCTCATGATATTATTAGAACTTGGGCTTTTTATACTATTGCAAAAGCTTTACTCCATGAAAATAAAATACCTTGGAAAAAAATACTTATTAGTGGCTTCATCTTGGATCCTGATCGGAAAAAAATGAGTAAGTCAAAAGGAAATGTCGTAACTCCTTTAAATTTAATCGAAAAACATTCTTCCGATGCAGTTAGATATTGGGCAGCTAAAGCTAGACTCGGAATAGATACGGCTTTCGAAGAGCAGATTATGACCCAAGGACGAAAACTTGTTGTAAAACTTTTTAATGCTGCAAAATTTGTCCTTGCTATAGTCGCTAACTCTAACTTAGCTTCGGAAAAAAATTATAAAACTTATATCAAAAATGATCTAGATAAAGCTTGGTTGGCTAAACTTGCTAATACAGCAAAAAATGCTCAAAAAGCATTCTTAAATGATGATTATGCTTCGGCTCTGGATCTTACGGAAACTCGTTTCTGGGATTTTTGTGATAATTACTTAGAAATTGTCAAAAAAAGAGCTTATTCTCAAGATAATAATTCAGCAGTGGCTTCTTTGATGCTATCTTTGGATACTTTCATAAAGCTATTTGCTCCTTTCTGCCCCTTCATAACCGAAGAAATTTATCAAATACGATCTTGGAAAGATAAACAGGATATTTCTGTCCATAAAGAAGCTTTCCCCGATGATGCATCTTTTGAAAACTTAGTAGATAATGAACAATTATATGATGAGGTTGTAAATATAATAGCTGAAATTCGAAAAGCTAAAACAAATGCAAATAAACCTTTAAAAACACCTGTCAAAAGCCTTCAGATATATACAACTGAAGCTATGAAAGATTTGTTGCTTAAAAATCAAACTGATATCATTAATGTCGGACAAATCGAAAATAATGGAATTATTTATATTGTTGCAGATAAGCTAGATGTGAAAAATATTGTCTTAGACATGAATTTTATATCAGAAAAAAAATAACTATTTTAAATAGCTTGTTCTCCTCTCAGGCTATTTAAATTGGCTCCAGTAATCTTTACGGGTATGATTTCTCCTAAAAGCTTTTTGTCCGCTTCTAAATTAACATTTTGTAAATAAGGACTTCGACCACATAATTGACCAGTTTTCTTACCTTCATGCTCTAATAAAACAGGAAGAACCTTGCCTATGCAATTATAATTAAATCTTTCTTGCTGCCTTTGTAGCAAAGATTGTAAAACATCTAAACGAGAACTCTTTATCTCTTCTGGTATCTGACCTTTCATCGCTGCTCCAGGTGTACCTGGTCTTGGACTGTATTTAAATGAAAAAGATGATGCAAAATCTACTTTATTTACTAAATCTAGTGTCTGTTCAAAATCTTTATCTTCTTCTCCTGGAAAACCAACAATAAAATCTGAAGAAATTGCAATCTCTGGACATAAATCTCTTAACTTGAATATTATATCTAAATATTCTGAAGACGTATAGCGACGATTCATTGCTCTTAATATTTTATCTGATCCTGATTGAACTGGTAAATGTAAGTACGGCATTAATTTCTTTTGACTCGTAAAGCAATTTAAAAGCTCTGAGGTCATATCAGAAGGATACGAAGTAATAAATCTTATCCTTAAAAGATTTGGAATATCTGCTAAACGATTTATTAAATCTTCTAATCTCCAAGGTTCTCCGTTGGTCCCTATACCGTGCCATGCATTTACATTTTGTCCTAATAAGGTAATCTCTTTTACCCCTGAAGTAGTCATAATCTCTGCTTCTTTTATTATGTCTTTTGCTGGACGCGAATATTCTGCTCCTCTGGTATATGGAACTACGCAATAAGAACAAAAACGATCACAACCTTCTTGAATGGCTAGATAGCTAGAATATGTCCTAGAACCTGGAGAAGGAAGAAAATCAAATTTCGTTTGTACGGGAAAATCTGCTTCTATAACTTGCTTCTTTAACTTTCTACCTATAAGTTCTAATTTCTCGGGAAGATGATGGTAATTTTGAGGACCTAATGCTATATCAACAAAAGGTGCTCGTTCTAAAAAATCTTCCCCTTCTGCTTGCACTACGCAACCTGTTACAACTATTATCAAATCTGGTTTGTCTTCTTTTAGCTTACTATACCTGCCTAATTCAGAAAAAACTTTCTCTGATGCCTTCTCTCTAATATGACAAGTGTTTACTAAAATTAAGTCCGAATCTTCATATGCTTCGGTTTCTTCATATCCTAAATTATTTAAAATATCTAAAATTCGTAAAGAATCATAAACATTCATTTGGCACCCCATGGTGCGAATAAAAACTTTCTTCATAATTGCTTTTCTTTGCTTTGTGTCTTGTTTATAAAATCTTTTATCGCTTCTCTACGTGATAGCTTAGAACTGTTATAACGACGAATAAAACTAGCGTACTCTTTAGATGAAAAAAGTTCTCTAGCATTCGATGAAATCTTTTGAATCTTCCATTCTCCTGCTAGTCGCTTACCTGCCGCTTTCTCTTCATTCGTTAATTGCTTCGAAAAACGCATAAGATATTCTTTTATCTTCTCTTCTGTTTTTGGTCTTTGAAAATAAAACCACTTATCTTCTTCTGTTTCATTCGCAAGAAGAAGCCATTTATATCCTTCTGGGCGATTGATCTCTCCTCCATCACCGGTTATTAACATAACTCCTAAAAGTCCTTGTGCTGCTGTATTCCCTCTCTCTGCAGCTATCTTAAATAAAGTCCGAGCCGTATCCTTATCTACTGGCTTACCTCCTATACCTTGGTAGTATAAACTTCCTAGTTTATAACCAGCTTCTGCTTCTCCTTTATCTATACACATGTAATAATATGACGCTGCATCTTTATATCTATTTTCTGCTATCGCTTTGTCCCCTATAATACAGTTAGCTCGAACAGAAAAAACTAAACTCGTATAAAAAATAAAGCATAAAAAGAAAATTCTGTAAGTTAAACGCATAAAATCTCTACTCTTAATCTTAAAAATTATGGGAGAAAGTTTAATTCCTATTCTCCCATAATTCAATACTTCCTTTGATGATTGAATTTATTCGTGCAAATCACCCTTTTCTATGTTGTTGATTACTTCTGCCATATCGTGAGTATCATCTCCTATGTCCGAAGTGTCTTCTATAATGTCAAGTTCATCTTCATCATCTTCAAGACCTTCGGTAATCAAATCTTCTTCATTAAGATTTAGATCTACTTCTTCCTCATCTAAAATAGAAACATTCTTACGAGATTTTTTTGCTTTAGCTGAAAAGGACTGCTTTAAAAGTTCTTCTGCATCAAACTCTTTACCACATTTTGGGCACTTAATCGGTGTATGATTTAAATCATAAAACTTTGCTCCGCAAGATATACAAATCCTTTTCGTCCCCCATTTATCATTAGCCATAAATTTTCTCCTTAGTTTGATAAACTTTCGTTGCGCCATTTGACACAGTATCACGATAATGTCAAAGATATTTTTATTTATATAGGTTTTCTAAGGCTTTAAACCATAACAGAAAAATACTTGTGTATATTTAAATATGTAACTAAGTATATATAACCTAAAAATACAGGAGAAAAAAATGATTGTAATCGCAGTTGATGGACCAAGTGCTGCTGGAAAAGGAACTATATCTCTAATGCTAGCAAAGCATTTTAATTTCGGATACTTAGATACAGGAACTCTTTATCGATCTGTAGCTTACTTAATGCTAGAAAAAAAACTTGATCCTTCTAATCCTGAAAAGGCAGAAAAAACTGCCTTATCTCTTCAAAAAACTAACTTATATGATTTAAATTCTAACCCAAATATACGTTTGGAAAATGTGAGTAAAGCTGCTTCTTTAGTCTCAGCAATTCCTCAAGTAAGAAAAGCCTTGCTTAATGTGCAAAAAAACTTCGCTCAAAATCCTTACTTCCCTAATGGGAAAGCCGCAAAAGGTGCTGTGTTAGATGGAAGAGATATTGGAAAATATGTATGTCCAGATGCTCAGGTTAAATTATTTATAACCGCAGAAACTAAAATTCGAGCTGAAAGAAGATACAAAGAGTTGCTAAGTAAAGGTTTTTCGGTTATATACAACAACGTTTTGGCTGATATGGAAGAACGTGACTTAAGAGATAAATCAAGAGCCGCTAATCCTATGTGTCCCGCAGAAGATGCTTTAATTATTGATACTTCTGATATGGATATTAGTACGGTTTTTGCTAAAGCTCTTGCTTTTGCCGAGTCGCGAATCGAACTTCCTTTTAAAGCCTGATTAAGTTGCTTTTATTGTTGTGATACGTCAACAATAAAATATTATATTTAACGTATAAGACCATCAGATACAACTGATCGGCATTAAAATAAAAAATAAAGTAAAGGATTTGTTTTTTATGGCTAAAGAAAAAATTATGGAGGAGGAATTACCTCCTATGACTGAAGATTTCGCATCTTTATTAAATGAAATGTTCGATGCGAAAAAAAGTTTCGAAGGATCTGTCGTTAAAGGAAAAATAGTCGCTATCGATGATGATTATGCTTTAATCGATGTAGGGCTTAAATCCGAAGGGCGTATACCTCTTCGTGAATGCGGAAATAACCCATTGAATGTTGGTGATGAAATCGACGTCTTTATTGATAGGTATGAAGATAAAGATGGAATGGTCGTCTTATCTCGTGAAAAAGCTCGCAGAGAAGAAGCTTGGAATGAGTTAGAAATTGCTCTCAATAAAGGTGAAAGAGTAAATGGTGTTATCTTTGGAAGAGTTAAAGGTGGCTTCACTGTAGATCTAAATGGTGCGATTGCTTTCTTGCCAGGTTCTCAAGTAGACATCAGACCTATAAGAGATATTTCTCCTCTTCTTGGTGTACCTCAGCCTTTCCAACTCCTTAAAATGGACAAAGCGAGAGGAAATATTGTTGTGTCTCGTAGAGCTGTCTTGGAAGAAACTCGTGCAGAGCAAAGATCTGAATTAATCAAAAATTTAAGTGAAGGGCAAATCCTTGATGGTGTCGTCAAAAATATTACAGATTATGGTGCATTCATCGACTTAGGCGGGGTAGATGGCTTGCTCCATGTTACGGATATCTCTTGGAAGCGGATAAATCATCCAAGTGAAGTCCTTTCTATTGGTCAGACTATCAAAGTCCAAATTATTCGTTTTAATCCAGATACTCAGAGAATTAGCTTAGGGGTTAAACAACTTGATAATGATCCTTGGGCTGGGGTAGAGGAAAGATTCCCTGTAGGATCAAAACTTAAAGGTCATGTAACAAATATCACAGATTATGGTGCGTTTGTTGAATTAGCCGAAGGTGTAGAAGGATTAGTCCATGTGTCTGAAATGAGCTGGACAAAGAAAAATGTTCATCCAGGAAAAATCGTTTCTACTAGTCAGGAAGTAGAAGTGATGGTCTTAGATGTAGATCAGTCAAAACGTCGTATATCTCTTGGTTTAAAACAATGTACAGAAAATCCATGGAAAAAATTCGCAGATACTTTCCCTGTTGGTACAGTAATCGAAGGGGAAATTAGAAATATTACGGAGTTTGGGCTTTTTGTAGGCTTGGACGGAGAAATCGATGGTATGGTCCATTTATCTGATCTTGATTGGAATAAAAGCGCTGAAGAAGCCGTTAAAGATTTCAAAAAAGGCGATATAGTTAAAGCTAAAGTACTCGATATCGATGTAGAAAAAGAACGTGTCAGCTTAGGCATAAAGCAGCTTGCTGAAGATCCTTTCGCTGAAGCTTCTTCTGAACTTAAAAAAGGCGATATCGTAACTTGTGTCGTTACTGCTTTGACTGAAACAGGTATCGATGTCGATGTTAATGGAATGCGTGGTTTTATACGGAAAGCAGATCTTTCTCGTGAACGTTCCGAACAACGTCCTGATCGTTTCGCTGTCGGCGATAAAGTTGATGCTAAAGTAACTCAGATTGATGCAAAAACCAGAAAGCTTACTTTGTCGGTTAAGGCTAAAGAAATAGCTGAGGAAAAACAAGCTCTATCTGAATATGGATCAGCTGATTCTGGTGCTTCTTTGGGTGATATCTTAGGTGCTGCTTTAGCTAAAAAAGCGG
>CALXRE010000045.1 GCA_944390645.1 uncultured Alphaproteobacteria bacterium
TCTCTGCAACGCTTATTGAATACCCACTCTTACTGTTAATCGTAATACCTGTACCATTAACACTAGCTAAAGCATCTTCTTCTATACCATCTGTCGCAAATTGCTCGTTTATCTTCGTAACAATTCCCTCTAAATCATCGTCTTTTGCTAATGTAACTGTATGATCTACACCATTAATCGTAATAACTAAATCTTCTGGTGGATCCGCTGTTATAGGAGATGTTACCCCTTCAAGTTGTAATGTCGTCTTATTCGCTGTTATGGCAGCTTGCTCTGTAGTCGATTTCGCTTGCTCTACTAAAGATGTCAAAGTCGTAATACCTTCATCCGCCGTCTTAATCGTTTGAACCGCTTGTCCCATGCTATCCAATAGATTGTTAAGGTCACTCGCTCTCGCATTCAATGATTGCGCCGTAAAATATGATGATGGATTATCTAATGCACTGTTTACTTTCTTACCCGTAGAAAGCCTCTCTTGCGTACGATCTAGTAAAGAATTTGTATTCTGTAAACTAAGTAAATTGTTACGCATACTGGCTGTTAAGGTAATATCGTTTATAGCCATCGTAAACTCCTCTGACAAAACTTAAAATCAGACAAAAAGCGTAAAATTATTAAATATAAAGCCATAAATATCTACTTAATACTTAACGCTTTTTTTATTTTTAACATAACTACTATATTATGTCTATAAAAATAATTAAGCCACAATAACTTGTTTTCTTACTAAATGATCCCTGCTTTTTTCCTTACGTCAATTTCTGAACTATGCCATCTTGACAAAAATTCATTAAGTTCTGTATCTGACGTGTCTGAAATAACTATATATAATTTTAAAAGTAAATCTCCTCTTTTCCCTCCTTTACTTATACCCTTCCCTCTTAATCTTAGTATACTACCATGATTAGATCCTTCTGGAACTGTAACAGAAACTTTACCATCTAATGTGGGAACCGTTATCTTCCCTCCCTTTATTGCCTCTTTAATACTTATAGGTATCTCTGCTATAATATCTAAACCTTCCCTAGTAAATAGCGGATGCTTATTAACTAAAATTCTAACCATAGCATCCCCTGGCCTGCCTCCTCCTATACCTGGATTACCCTGCTCCTTTAACCTTAAAATCGTTTCATTATCCGTACCAGATGGTATCTTTACTTTTATCCTCTTACCATTGGCTAACTTAACTTCTTTTTCTGCGCCTAATGCCGCATCAATAAAACTTACTTCCATGCTGTAGTTAAT
This sequence comes from uncultured Alphaproteobacteria bacterium, assembly GCA_944390645.1. Taxonomy (GTDB): domain Bacteria; phylum Pseudomonadota; class Alphaproteobacteria; order CACZRW01; family CACZRW01; genus RGIG5556. The sequence continues at coordinate 1,246 of CALXRE010000045.1, forward strand.
ATCTGAACCCTTTTGTTTGAAACTCCTTTCGCGACTATTTCCTCCTCGAAAAAAACTAGCAAAATCTGAAAACCCTCCTTCTGTACCAAAAGAAGCTCCTCCAAATATATCGCTAAAATCAAAACCTCCCTTGCTACTACCTCTCCAATACGCTCCTCCCCCTGAACCTCCTTGGTTAAAATTAAAACCTGGACGCTCGTTACCTTCTCCGTCTATCTCTCCATTGTCATAACGAGCTCTCTTCGTCTTATCAGATAAAATATCATATGCTGCTGTAACATCTTTAAATCTCTCTGCCGCTGATGGATTGTTCTGATTAACATCTGGATGAAGCTCCCTCGCAAGCTTCCTATACGCTTTCTTTATCTCCTCCGCTGTGGCATTCTTACTTACGCCTAAAGTTACATACGGATCTTTCATGGCTATCTTGTTAGCCTCCTTTCTTTATAAAATAAATATTATTAATGTGTGCTTCCTTTTATAACTTTTCAACCCATTAAAAATAATATATTTAGTTTATTATCCTACCTATATTATAATCTTCCCTATTTTTTGCGAGGTCAAAATGAATAATATCTCAAAAACTCAAAACCAAAATAACCAAATACCTAGAGCTATCCTTCTTAAACTAGCAACATATGCTTCTGTTTTTACTGCCCTGGCTCTTATAATAGCAAAAATAGCTGCTTTCGTTTTCACTGGTTCAATGGCTATCCTGGCTACCGTCGTTGATTCTTGCTTAGACCTCCTCGCTTCTTTCATAAACTTACTCGCTGTAAGACAAGCTACTTTGCCTGCTGATCACAATCACAGATTCGGACATGGAAAATTTGAACCTTTAGCTGGCCTCGGTCAAGCCGCTTTTGTTTTCGGATCAGGGCTTTTCTTATTATTAACTTCAATAGGAAAAATAGGTAAAACTTATCAAATCGAAAATATTTCTGTCGGTATTTCTGTTATGCTTTTTTCTATTGTTATGACCGCAATTCTACTCCTTATACAACTATATGTAATAAAAAAAACTAAATCCGTTGCAATCCAAGCAGATAAAGCTCACTATACTGGAGATTTACTAATTAACACTAGTGTTATTATTTCTTTAATCATTGCTAATCTCTTCTCTCTTTATTATGTAGATATAATCTTTGCTATCATTATCGCTTTATACCTTTTATATACTGCTACAAACATAATGGTAACCTCTACAAAGCTATTAACTGATTCTGAACTACCTGATGAAGAAAGAAAAAAAATACTTGACATAATTATAGCCAATAATAAAATCGTAGGCGTTCACGACTTGCGAACAAGATCTTCTGGAGATAAGACTTTTATTCAATTCCATCTCGAAATTAATAGAAATCTTTCTTTGTTTGAAGCTCATGCTATCGCAGACGAAGTCGAACACAATATTTTGGTTGAATTTCCAAATGCAGAAGTACTCATTCATGAAGATCCTTCTGACTTTTTTGAAAATCATCCAGAAATATGTTACCAAATGGGGGATTTTGAAAAAAAAGGAACATAAATTATGCAAAAAATAAATATCCTACAAACCCTAATTCAAGAACAAAATACAGAAAAAAATATCTTTGATCTCGAATCAAAAAATTATGATACTTTAAATGCATCCCCAGAAATTAAACAAATCCTCAATATGCAAGCTCATATTATTTTAGAGCAAAAAAAATATATTAAATCTTTACTAGATAAACCTTTTGATTTTGGAAATATGTTACTACTTCCTACGGAAAACTCTTATAAATCTAGAAAAGAAGTAGATTTACATGTCTCTTTTTCTTTTCCTCATTCTGAGAAAAAAGCTTCTTTCATACCTGTAATGGCTTCTAATATGGATACTATCGGTACAATCTCTATGGCTACTGCCCTAAGAAAAGAAGAAATGTTCACATGTATCCATAAATTTTATGAACATTCTCAATTAAATAATTACTTCTCTTCTCTTAAAAAAGAAGACCCTGATGCTTTTAATTATTTTGCTATTTCAACAGGAATTTCTGATCAAGATTATCAAAAAACCACTGCTTTAATAGATAAAAATCCTCAAATCCAATATTTATGCATTGATGTTGCTAACGGATATATGCAAGCTTTAAACGACTTCGTACAAAAAATAAGAAAAAAATATCCAGAAATAACTATTTTTGTTGGAAATATTGTGGATAAAGATAGAGCTAAAACTCTTGTTGAACTTGGAGCTGATGCCGTAAAAGTAGGTATTGGTTCTGGTTCTGTTTGTACAACAAGACAAGAAGCTGGTGTGGGAGCTCTTCAAGCTTCTGCCGTTATAGATTGTGCTTTTGGTCTTCATGAACTTGGTTATGGATATGTTATATCTGATGGTGGATGTACAAATGCAGGAAACATAAGCCATGCTTTTGCCTGTGGTGCTGATATGGTTATGTTAGGTGGTATGTTAGCTGGACACAAAGAATGTTTCGATGATACTCCACAAATAAAACAAGACAACAATGGAAATCATTATCTTTCTTTTTATGGAATGAGTTCAGAACAAGCTATGAAAAATCATTACCAAGATTGGGAAAATCGCATGGAATATAGAGCTTCTGAAGGACGAGTTCTTTATGTCCCTTATAAAGGAGATATTGCAAAAACTGTTAACGCAATATTAGGTGGAATGCGTTCTGCTATGACATATACTGGTAAAAAATCTCTACACGATTTACGAAATGCATCTTATCAGATTGGAATGAATAACAATGGATTAAATTATTCATTACTAATGAAAAATTTATCTGATAATAATCAACGACAAATATAATCTTCTTCTAATCTTTTAAGCTTATATATACCTTTTTATTAATTAAAGCTTTAAAGATTTTAAACACTGTGCTATAAATCCTCCTCTTTGATTTTTAATGGAAAAAAGGATCTTAATAATGGCTGGAAATCTTATGGAGGGTAAAAAAGGCCTCATTATGGGGGTTGCTAATGATCACTCTATTGCTTGGGGAATTGCTAAGCAATGCTACGAACAAGGTGCTGAACTAGCTTTTACTTATCAAGGAGAAGTCTTAGAAAAAAGAGTCAGACCTCTTGCCGAATCTGTAAAAAGTAATCTTATAATACCTTGTGATGTAACCAATACTGAAAGTATGGAAAACCTCTTTAAAACTTTAAAAGAAAAATGGGGAAAACTTGATTTTGTCGTCCATGCTATTGCATATTCTGATAAAAATGAGCTTAAAGGTAGCTATGCAGACACATCAAAAGGAAACTTCGCAAATACTATGCAAATCTCATGTTATTCTTTCACAGAGGTTTGTAAACGTGCTTCCGAACTTATGGTAGATGGTGGTAGTTGCCTTACTCTGACTTATTATGGAGGAGAAAAATGTCTTCCAAATTATAATGTTATGGGCGTAGCAAAAGCCGCTCTTGATGCATCTGTACGATACCTAGCTAATGATTTAGGTCCTAAAAATATCCGCGTAAACGCTATTTCTTCTGGACCTGTAAAAACTTTAGCGGCTTCTGGAGTCGGTGATTTCCGTTATATCTTAAACTGGAATGAGAATAACGCTCCTTTAAGAAGAAACGTAACTACCGAAGAAGTAGGAAATGCTGGTATGTTCCTATTATCAAACCTCTCTTCTGCTATAACTGGCGAAATAATGCATGTAGACTGTGGTTATAACATTATCGGAATGATTGCTGCTGATAATGTTGCTAAAGATGCTGAATTGTTAGCTGCTATGGCTAAAATCTAATATGATTGCTGTGGTAAAAATATTTAAGTTTTTTGCTAAACTACCTTTTGTCCTATTTGCTTTAATGGGAATTTTTACCACAGCTCTTTTTTTACTCTTATTTTCTTTTTTCGCTTCATTTGAACCATCTATTAATCAAATACCAGAAAAATTTGCTATTGTTCTAAACCTAGATCAAGAAATCTCTGAAAAAACTCAAGATGATTTTTTCTCTTTTATAAATAATTCCTCTTCTTTCTCCCTAAAAGATATTTCTGAAACTCTTAAATCGGCCGCAAATGATCCAAAAGTAGTCTCTTTAATAGCTTCTTTAAATTCTTCTAGATTAGGTCTTGCTCAATCTCAAGAATTGGGAGAAGCTATAGATGCTTTCAATCGTTCGGGAAAAAATTCTATCGTTTATTCTGAAACTATTGGCTTAGACGGATATGGAACTAACGAATATTACCTTGCTTCAAATTTTAAAGAAATATGGCTTCAACCTACTGGAACAGTAAATATTACGGGAATATTTATGGAAGCTCCTTTCTTTAAAACACTTTTACAAAAAATAGGTATAAAAACTGATTTCTTTGCTCGATATGAATACAAAGGCGGAGCTGAACATTTAAACCAAACAAATATGTCTTCATATGTAAAACAAAATATGGATAATATTGTAAAAAGCATTTATAATCAAATAGTTGATAAAATTAATAATGCACGAAATATTGTTAAAAATAATGTTATTAATCTTATAAATGATGCTCCTTTATCTGCTAAAAAAGCTCTATTAAATAAGCTTGTTGATAAACTCGCTTATCGTGATGAACTCGAAGAAAAATTTACAAATTTACCCAAAATATCCTTAGAAGAATATATTCTACATAAAAAAAACAAACCCTTATACAAAGATAAAATAGCTTTAATCTATATTAATGGCATGATTGTATCGGGAACAACAAATTATCCTCCTTTTGGAAATGATAATACTCTATCAGGTGCAGATGATATAACCGAGGCTATATATCAAGCAACTTTAGATAAAAATGTAAAAGCTATTGTAATTAGAATAAACAGTCCTGGAGGAAGTTATACGGCCTCGGATGCTATTTGGCATTCTTTAGAAAAGGTAAAAGAAAAATATAAAATACCTGTTGTAGCTTCTTTAGGAAACGTAGCTGCTTCTGGTGGTTATTTTGTAGCTATGGCTGCTGATAAAATATTAGCCAATCCTGCTACTATAACTGGATCTATTGGTGTGTTCGGAGGAAAAATAAACCTCCATGATTTATGGGAAAAAATAGGCATATCTTGGGATACAATCCAAAAAGGACAAAATGCTGATTTCTTTTCTTTTAACAAACCTTTTTCACAAAAACAACGCCAAGCTTTTGAGCAATCTTTAGATGATGTATATAACGATTTTACTCAAAAAGTTGCAAAAGCTCGCAACCTATCTACAAAAGAAGTCGATAATGTCGCAAGAGGTCGTATATTCACTGGAGAACAAGCTGTAAACCTTGGACTCGTAGATGAAATAGGATCCTTATCAACTGCTATACAAAAGGCTAAAGAGTTAGCTAAAATCGAGAATTGTTCTGTTGTCGTATATCCTAAACCTAAAAATAAAATCGAACAATTAAATGATTTTCTTCAAAATAAAAATCTCTTATCGGATATAGGATATCGTTTTAATATTATCTTTAATAATATGCATTTATTCTCTCCTATTTTTAAAACTAAATAGAAAATTTCCTATATACTTACCTTTCTAACCTTTATAACCCATAAAAATAAATGACTAATAATGTATTTACACTCTTTTATTTTTAAGTATATCCTCTTAAAGATTCTTAATCCTATAAAGGATCTTACAAAATGGATATACTCTTATCTCCTTCATATCTTAAAGGTGTTATACAAATTCCTCCTTCTAAATCTGAAGCTCATCGTGTCTTAATATGTGCTGCATTAGCAAATGAAAAACTAAAAATTAAATGTATAAATCCTGCCGATGATATTATGGTAACTGCCAAATGTTTAACAAAAATGGGTGCAAAAATCGTATATAATAATAATACTTTTATAATAACTCCTTGGCATAAAACAAATAATCTTCCAAAACTTAATTGCAAAGAAAGTGCTTCCTCTTTACGCTTTTTAATCCCTTTAGCTGCTGCTCTTGGAATTAATGCTTTTTTCTATGGTAAGAAAACTCTATCAAAAAGACCTTTAGCTGAACTACTTAAACAGATTAATGGATGTAACATAACTTCCTTTAATATTCCTTTTTACTTAACTGGAAAACTTAAAGCTGGAACTTTTGTTTTACCTGGAAATATTTCTTCTCAATATATTTCTGGACTTCTCCTTGCCCTTCCCTCCTTAGAAAAGGAAAGTAAAATTGTTCTTTCTTCTAATCTAGAATCTGCTGGATATGTTGATATAACTTTAAAAGTATTATCTTCTTTCGGTATAAATATTATTCAAAAGGATAATCAATGGATAATACCTGGAAATCAAAAATATATCTCACCAAAAAAATATATACTGGAAGCTGATTGGTCCGCTGCCGCTTTCTGGCTCATAGCTGCGGCTATTGGAGCAGATATTTCTCTAAAAGGCTTAAATCTAAATTCTCTTCAACCTGATAAAAATATCATAAACATTCTCAAAAATATTGGAGCTACGGTTGCTTATAACAATAATATCCTGAAAATATCACCAAATCATCTTAAACCATTTGATTTTGACGCTTCAACAAATCCTGACCTTGTTCCTATTTTGGCTTTAGCCCTTTCCTTAGCTAATGGTAATAGCAAAATATATAATGCTGCTCGCTTACGAACAAAAGAAAGTGATCGCCTCCACTCTATTACTCAACTAATTAATGATATGGGAGGCAAAATAATAGAAAATGATGATGCTTTATTAATAACTGGAGTTCCTTTCTTAAAAGGTGGTATAAAAATTCCTCCTCTTAATGATCATAGGCTTATTATGACGGCTGCTATTGCTGCTATATTTTCTAAAAATCCTACAACAATTTCTTCTGTAAATCCTGTATCTAAATCTTATCCTGATTTCTTTAATGACTTAAAAACTCTTGGAGGTAATATAAATGTCTTTTAGCTTCGGAAAAAATATTCGAATAAACCTTTTCGGACAATCTCATGCTAAAGCAATTGGTATAACTATAGATGGTATTCCTCCTGGTATATCTTTTGATGAAAAAGAAATAAACGATTTTATGGCTAGAAGATCCCCTGGAAAAAATCTTTTTTCTTCTGCTCGAAATGAAACTGATGTCGTAAATGTGATTTCTGGTTTTAATGAAAATAAAACTTGTGGAGCTCCAATATGTGCTATAATTCAAAATATAGACGTAAAATCAGAAAATTATAATAAATATATCCCTAGACCTTCTCATGCTGATTTACCTGCTCTTATAAAATATAATAATGCTTTCGATTATAATGGCGGAGGTCATTTGTCTGGAAGAATGACGGCTCCTTTATGCTTCGCTGGAGCTTTGTGTTTACAAATCCTTGCTAAAAAAGGAATTAAAATCTTTGCTCATATTGCATCTATCCATTCTGTAAAAGATACCTTATTTAATCCTATTAATCCTCAAAACGTAAACAAAGACTTCCCTGTAATAAATACTGACGCTGGAATTAAAATGCAAAAAATTATCTTAAATGCTGCAAAAGAAGGAGACTCTATTGGCGGAATCATAGAATGTGCAATAACTGGTATGCCAATCGGTATAGGAAATCCTATTTTTGAAGGCTTAGAAAATATTATTGCTTCTGCTATTTTTGCTATCCCTGCAACTAAAGGTATTGAATTCGGAGCAGGATTTTCAGCCTCTCTTATGAAAGGTTCTGAACATAATGACCCTTATTTCTTTGATGGCGATATTATAAAAACTCGTACTAATAATCATGGTGGAATTCTTGGAGGAATAAGTTCTGGTATGCCTATCATCTTTCGTACCGCTTTTAAACCAACTCCTTCTATTGCTAAAACACAAGAAACTGTTAACCTAAAAACTAAAAAAAATACTAAAATCGCTATAAAAGGTCGACATGATCCTTGCATCGTAATTCGAGCTGTACCTTGTGTGGAAGCTATGACTGCTATTGCTATTGCTGATTTACTAAAATATGAGGTAATCTAATGAAATATGGTCTCTTAGCTGAAAATATTTCTCATTCTTATTCTCCTCAAATTCATAAGTTATTAGGAAATTATGAATACAAAATCTATAATGTAGAACCAAAAAAGCTTGAACATTTTATACTAAACGAAAATTTTCAAGGCTTAAATGTAACTATTCCTTATAAAAAAACTATTATACCTTTTTGTGAGAAAATCTCTCCTTTAGCAAAAAAAATCGGTAGTGTTAATACTATTATACGTCGTAAAAACGGTGCTTTATATGGGGATAATACTGATTTCTTTGGCTTTAAGTATATGGTAGATCAAGCAAAAATCTCTTTCTCTAATAAAAAAGTACTTATTCTTGGAACTGGAGGAACTTCTCTTACAGCAAAAACTTTCATTGAATCTACAAATCCTCGGGAAATTATCTTAGTTTCTCGCTCTGGAAACATAAATTACTCTAATATTTATATTCATAAAAATGCTGACGTAATTGTTAATACTACTCCTGTTGGAATGTATCCAAATAATGAAGAAAAACTTATTGATCTATCTATTTTCTCTAATTGCTCTGCTGTAGTCGATGTCATTTACAATCCTCTTCTAACTCCTTTAGTACTAGAAGCAAAAAAATTGGGTATAAAAACAACTTCTGGTCTACCTATGTTGGTTGCTCAAGCCGCAAAATCTGCAGAAATATTTATGGGAAAAACTATACCAGAATTAAAATACAACCAGATAATAAATAAATTGAAAAATAAAATATTAAATATTGTACTCATCGGTATGCCTGGAGCTGGAAAAACTTCCATAGGAGAAAAAATTGCTCAAATTTTACAAAAACCTTTCTTCGATACCGATATAATCATTACAAAAAAAACGGGAAAAAATATCTCTGATATTTTTGCTCAATATGGAGAAGCTTATTTTAGAAAATTAGAACAAGAAATAATTGCCACAATTTCTAAAGAAAACGGAGCTGTAATAGCTACAGGAGGAGGCTCAATCCTAAATCCTTTAAATCGTAATGCTCTAGCTCAAAATGGCAAAATATATTTTATTGAACGACCCTTAAGTAAATTAACTATAGATGGAAGACCTTTATCAAAAAACTTAGATAATCTAAAAATAATGTATAAAAATAGACTACCTATTTATACTTCTTGTGCTGACTTTAAAATAAATAATAATCAATCTATTATTAACGCAGCAATAAAAATAGTGAATAATTTCTCTGAAAATATTAATGATTGATCGCTAATCATTAATCTATTGATGTAAAAATAAATGTAAAGTAACACTCTAGATGACTATTTGTAACAGTAAAAACGAGTATTCAAAAAATATATTAGGCTTGAGTCATATTTGCATAATTTAAATATAAAAATTGGGTTTAACAAATTTTGCATTGAGGAATGATCGATTTAGGCGCAAAGAACATTATTTCTTTACCTTTTTTATTTTTACCTTCAGCTGCAGAATATGCTATGTTAAATTCTCGTATATTATTTGATTCTACAAATTTGTATAAATCAATAATTTCAGGAGTATTATCGTAACTCACAATCCACTTCCCTTTTAGTCTATTTACACATTTTGCAATTTTTGCATGATCCTGATATTTATAATGATTTGTATATAGTTGATTACCTTTATTGAAATAGGGTGGATCTAGATATAATAAGCACTTTTCAAAGATTTTCTTATTTTCTTCTAATAATTCAATAGTGTCTTTATTATATAATTTTATATTTTTATTAAATTCTGCAATTTTTTTTATCCTTTTAATTAACTCTTTTTTATTAAATCGTGCATCTATTTTCCAGTTTCCAGATTGATTTATACCACCAATTGGACCACCTTTTATTACACCAGAAAAATTACATCTGTTTAAATAAAAGGTTGCAAAACCAATTTCTAGTTTATTATATTTATCTTGATTTTTATAAATATCTTTTTGCACTTCCCAAGTGGGAATATCAATTTTTACATTTTCTATTTCTTGAATAAATTGATCTGTGTAATTTAATATTGAATCCCAAAAACAAAAAATTCCATTATCTTTATCGTTTATCCATACTTGTTTGACATAACCTTCAATCAATAAAGTTAAAGCTAATTCAGAACCTCCTGCATACGGTTCAACATATACTGGCAATTTGTCAAAATTATCTTTTACAAATTGTTTCATAAATTTTGCGATTTTACCTTTTCCTCCTGGATATCTTAACGGTGAATATCTCATATTAACACCATATCCTTTCAAATAATGGACGAATATTATCCCAAAATACTTTTAAAGAATTAATATCTGGGCTAAATTTGGAACTATGAACATATTGATTTAATGCTTCTATTTTTACCGGTGATTTTTCATTATATATAGTAGTTTTAATAGAATTGAGTTCTTTGGCTGGTAATAATCCGT
>CALXRE010000046.1 GCA_944390645.1 uncultured Alphaproteobacteria bacterium
CATCGTCGTTTTCCAAGAAAGGAATCAAAGCAGCAGCAACGGATACCAACTGTTTTGGCGAAACATCGATTAAGTCTATTTCTTCTGGTTTAATCATTACGAAATCACCAGCTTTACGACAATTAACCAATTCGTTTACAAAACGACCTTTAGAATCAAGCTCTTCATTAGCTTGAGCAACCGTATATCTTCCCTCTTCCATTGCAGAAAGGTATACGACTTCATTAGTTACATGACCATCAACAACCTTACGGTAAGGAGCTTCGATAAAGCCATATTGATTAATACGAGCATATGTAGCTAATGAATTAATCAAACCAATATTTGGACCTTCAGGAGTTTCAATAGGACAAATACGACCATAATGAGTTGGATGTACGTCACGAACTTCAAATCCGGCACGTTCTCTTGTCAAGCCACCAGGTCCCAAAGCCGACAAACGTCTTTTATGAGTAATTTCTGCAAGAGGATTAGTCTGATCCATAAACTGAGACAACTGAGAAGAGCCAAAGAATTCTCTTACTGCAGCTGCTGCTGGTTTAGCATTTATCAAATCATGAGGCATAATAGAATCTATATCTACCGAGCTCATTCTTTCACGTATAGCTCTTTCCATACGGAGCAAACCTATACGATATTGATTTTCCATTAATTCACCAACAGAGCGTACACGTCTATTTCCGAGATGATCGATATCGTCTATTTCACCACGTCCATCTTTTAGGTTTACTAATACTTTAATAATTTCCAAGATATCTTCTTTGCGTAATACTCTGATATTGTCAGGGACATCGGTAAAACCAAGTCTTCCGTTCATTTTTACCCGTCCAACAGCGGATAAATCGTATCGTTCATTATCAAAGAACAAACCATGGAACAACTGTTCTGCTGTATCCAAAGTAGGAGGTTCGCCAGGACGCATGACTTTATAAATATCAATTAAAGCCTCTTCACGGCATGTATTTTTATCTGCGGCCATAGTATTACGAATATAAGGACCTACATTTGTGTAGTCGATATTCAAAATATCTAGTTCATTAATTTTAAGTTTTTCTAATTCTTTTAATTTTTCCTCAGAAAGTTCCTCACCAGCTTCTAATATAATTTCACCTGTTTTTTCATCGATAAAATCTGCAGCAACGAACTTTCCAATCATATCACTTTCTTCAACACGGATTTCCTCTAGTCCTTCTTTTTTTAAGGAATTCGCTTTAAACAAAGTAACTTTAGTTCCTGTTTCTAGGACAACCTTTCCTGTTTTAGCATCTACTAAATCATGGGTAAGTTTTACACCTTTCCACATTTCAGGGACAAAAGAAGTTTTCCAACCTTTTTTATCGCGTTTAAAGATTACACGATCATAGAAATAAGAAAGAATATCTTCCTGGCTCATACCCTGGATTTCCATAGGATCTATTTTAAGACCTTCTTCTTCTTTTTCTTTTCTAAGTTTAGCAGTAGCTTCATTATCTAAAGCATAAAGGAGAGAAGTTATCGGGAGTTTACGTCTACGATCGATACGAACATATACCAAATCCTTAGCATCGAACTCGAAATCCAACCAAGAACCTCTATAAGGAATAATTCTTGCGGCAAATAGATATTTTCCAGAAGAATGAGTTTTTCCATGATCATGATCAAAGAAAACACCTGGAGAGCGATGCATTTGAGATACGATAACTCTTTCTGTTCCATTAACAACGAAAGTTCCATTATCCGTCATTAAAGGCATATCTCCCATGTATACATCTTGCTCTTTAATATCTCTAATAGAGCGAGAACCAGTATCTTCATCTGTATCCCAAACGACCAAGCGCAAAGTAGCTCTTAAAGGAGCTGCATAAGTCATTCCTCTTTGAATACACTCCTCGACATCATACTTAGGCTCATCGAGTTCATATTTAACGAACTCTAATTCTCCTCTTCCCGAAAAATCTTTAATAGGGAATACCGATTTAAAAACCTCTTGCAAACCTGTTTCAGTTCTTTTTTTAACAGGAACATTCAACTGCAAGAACTGATCATAAGAACTTTTCTGCACCTCTATAAGATTAGGAATAGGTGCAACAGTAGGGATTCTTCCGAAACTTTTACGAACGCGCTTCCGACCTATGAAGGACTTGGCCATATTTGCCGCTCCTTAAATAAAATATTTAACACCACGCCATTTTTATTATCGCAAGGACAAAAATGGCAAAACTCTTTTTTTAAACTGCTAAATCTGGAAAGTTTTCTAAGATTAGAAAAACTTTCCAGAATTTGCATTTTCAAACTAAAGCCTTAAGATTACTTAAGTTCAACCTTAGCACCAGCTGCTTCAAGCTGCTTTTTGATTTTTTCAGCTTCGTCTTTAGCAACACCTTCTTTAACAGCCTTTGGAGCGCCTTCGACGAGGTCTTTAGCTTCTTTAAGACCGAGCTGAGTAATAGCTCTAACTTCTTTAATAACGTTTATTTTCTGAGCGCCACCATCAACAAGCATAACAGTGAACTCAGTTTTTTCCTCAGCAGGAGCTGCACCAGCAGCAGGAGCACCAGCAGCTGCAACTGCAACAGGAGCAGCAGCAGAAACGCCCCACTTTTCTTCAAGCATTTTGGAAAGTTCAGCAGCCTCTAAAACTGTAAGGCTGGAAAGTTCATCAACTATTTTGGCAAGATCAGCCATTTTTAAAACTCCTAATAAAAAATAAACACAAACACGTTACGCGGCTTTTCCTTCTCTCGAATACGCATCCAAGACACGAGCAACCTGAGTTGCAGGTGCATTTGCAATACGAGCAATTCGAGAAGCAGGGGCTTGAAGAAGTCCGACAAGAGTTCCTCGCAATTCGTCCAAAGAGGGTAATGAAGCCAAAGCTTTAACTGCAGCAGCATCTAAAGCTTGACCATTCATAACGGCTCCAACGATTACAAGTTTTTCGTTTTTCTTCGCGAAATCGACTACTGCTTTAGCAGCTGCAACAGGATCCTTAGAATAGGCAATAGCCGTAGGCCCTGTAAACATATCTGCAAGAGTATCGTATTCAGTCCCTTCAAGGGCTAGACGCGTGATTCGGTTTTTTGTAACCCGAAAACCTGCCCCAGCCTTTCTGATGTCAGCTCTTAAAGCAGAAATTTCAGCAACAGTAATACCCTTATATTGAGTAACTACTACTAATTCCGACTCTAAGAAAACACCATTAAGTACCGAGATCAGTTCTTTCTTTTGTTCCCGATTCACTTTTGTCTCCGCTTTTTTTGACACCTTTATAAAGATAAAGGTTGGTCATTTACACAACATAGTTTTTAAAAACCAAACCAAGCAGACAATGCTTAAAATAGTATTTAAAAACCGCTCTGATGACCTGCCCTAAAAAGTTCCAGCCGGGATGCCTTTTTCATTTATGAATTTGGCTAATCTTAACTTTCCCTCTTTCTGTCTATGTAGGCGGCTAACCATTAAATTCAAGTTTTTAAAAACTTAAAAACCTACAGTCTTGGACAGGTATCCTTTCTATGGGCTATTGCCCACCCCTCTCCTTCCAAAAGGAAAGAGAGGTATCTTTTCGCAATCAAGCTGTAATTGTAGCTATTGTCAGTTTAAGACCTGGTCCTTGCGTAGAACTTATTGCAGCCTTTTGCAAATAAGTTCCCTTAGCTCCTGACGGTTTTGCTTTAATTATAGCCTGTACAAATGCAATTATATTTTGCTTAAGCTCATCTTCTGAAAAGCTTAACTTACCTACTCCAGCATGGATAAGTCCATTACTTTCAACTCGGAATTGCACTTGACCACTTTTAGCTGCTTTAACAGCTTCTGCAATGTCATTTGTAACTGTACCGAGCTTTGGATTTGGCATCAAGCCTCGAGGACCTAAAATCTTAGCTGCTCTACCTACAACACCCATCATATCAGGAGTTGCTATACAACGATCAAAGCCAAGTTCTCCTGCTTGAATTTTTTCCAAAAGATCTTCAGCTCCATATAATTCTGCACCAGCTTTTTTTGCTTCTTCTAGTTTCTCTCCTTTAGCAAAAACTGCTACTCTTACGGTTTTTCCTGTTCCGTTTGGAAGCGAAACAACTCCTCTAACCATTTGATCGGCATACTTAGGATCAACTCCCAAGCCTAGAGCTATTTCTACTGTTTCATCAAACTTCGCTTTCGGAGCATTTTTCAACATCGTAAGCGCTTCATCAAGAGAGTACAAAGTATCTTTATTAATATCTTTATACGCTGATTTTAAACGTTTTCCTTGTTTAGCCATTTTTTACTCCACTACTTCAATACCCATTGATACTGCCTGACCTGCAATCATAGATTCAGCAGCTTCAATCGTGGAACAATTAAGGTCTCCAATCTTTTCTTTTGCGATTTCCGCTATCTGGGCTTTAGTTACCTTTCCTGCTTTAGACCTTCCTGGCTCTTTAGACGCTTTAGATAATCCTGCTGCTTTCTTAAGATAATAACTTACAGGAGGCATCTTAGTTACAAAAGAAAACGTATGATCTACATAAGCTGTTATCACAACCGGTATAGGAATACCTGGTTCTAACTTCTGAGTCGCTGCATTAAATGCTTTACAAAACTCCATAATATTCAACCCTCGCTGACCTAACGCTGGACCAACAGGAGGTGATGGATTAGCTTTGCCTGCAGCTATTTGCAGCTTAATATATCCTGCTATTTTTTTTGCCATTTTAACCTCTAACAAAAAATCTTCCGATTACTCCGAACCACCTGTTCGGTAAGGTCTCGCGGTACGGAGATGGCTCTCCTGCCACGACTTGCTTTACTTCCTATCGGAAAAAGAAGTAAAGCTTTTTAAAACTATACTTTTTCGACTTGCGAAAACTCTAACTCAACTGGCGTAGAGCGTCCAAAAATCGAAACCAAAACTTTCAATCTAGATTTTTCCAGATCTACTTCTTCAACCATACCTACAAAAGAACCAAAAGGACCATCACAAACCCTTACTTGTTCTCCAACCTCATATACTACAGAACTCTTAGGCTTATCGACTCCTTCTTGTACTTATTTCATTATTCTATCTGCTTGAGCTTCAGAAATTGGAATAGGCTTATTACCTCATAAAAATCCTGTTACTTTAGGAGTATTTTTTACCAAATGCCACGTATCATCAGACATTTCCATTTTTACCAAAACATACCCAGGGAAAAATTTTCTTTCTGAACTTACTTTAGTCCCATTTTTAGTTTCAACAACTTCTTCCATAGGAATCAAAACTTGTTCAATGGTATCTTGCATACCTTTTTGCGCAACCTGTTCTTCAATAGATTGGCGCACTTTTCTTTCAAATCCTGAATAAACATGCACAACATACCAACGAGAAGCCATAAACTTAACCTCCAAAACCTAAGATGATTTTCATTATCCAAGCAAAGAACATATCCACAATAAAGAAAAACAACGCTGCCAAAGAACTCAGCACCAAAACCATAATTGTTCCAGCTATAGCTTCTCTTCTTGTAGGCCAGGTTACCTTACTTATTTCTTGTTTTACCTGCCGCAAAAATATACTTGGATTAGTCTTAGCCATAAAATCTTTCTTTCATACTTTTTTATTCGCACACTACTATATTAACGACTCCGAAAATCGGCTGGCAGGGGTGACAGGAATCGAACCCGTAGCCCCCGGTTTTGGAGACCGGTGCTCTACCAATT
Source organism: uncultured Alphaproteobacteria bacterium (assembly GCA_944390645.1). Classification (GTDB taxonomy): domain Bacteria; phylum Pseudomonadota; class Alphaproteobacteria; order CACZRW01; family CACZRW01; genus RGIG5556. Next base: position 5,665 of record CALXRE010000046.1, read on the forward strand.
GAGCTACACCCCTAAACCGAAAATTGCTTCCCAAAAAAAATCTTATCAACTCTTTAGGAAACTTAAGTTCGGGGCGCGGATACTACCACGTCCCGAACTAATTAGTAAAGCGATTTTTTAACTTTTTATTAAAAAATTGAAAAAACGCTCTTTTAGAAGCCTTACTCTATGATAGAAGCGACAACACCAGCACCTACGGTACGACCACCTTCTCTAATCGCAAAACGTAAGCCTTCATCCATCGCTATCGGAACTATCAATTCTACCGTCAAAGATACATTATCTC
>CALXRE010000047.1 GCA_944390645.1 uncultured Alphaproteobacteria bacterium
AGAAGATAGTATTTTTGATTTAAGTAATTTAGAGGGGTCTGATTTTACGCATTCAATTTTATTAAGGGATCGTTTTAATGGATCTAATTTAAGTTCTTCGAATTTTTATCAAGCGCAGATGGAAAAAGTTAAATTTTATGATTCCATATTTAAGGGTATGAATGCGAAAGATACAGATTTTCAAGATACAGAAGGAATAACGATGGATATGATGTTAAGTTCTAATACAGACGGCAAAACAGTTATTCCATCGATACTTAATACATCGTTTAATCAGATTAGAGTTAAAGAAGTAAGTTATTGGAATTGTTCGGAGCAAGAGTGTAAAGTTCGTTTAGCCGAGGTTAAGAACTATCTTCCAGAATTTTTAGATAGCTCGTTAAGAGTTCTTTCAGGCGTTCATGAGACAGCAGGGAATAGGGCGTGGGCTTTGTGTAATATAAAGTGTGTTTTATATGCAGACGGGTCTCGTTCAGATTATGCGATAGGAGAAGTAGCAGATTTTGTTAAGAAACGTTCCCCATGGCCTGTAAGAACAGAACGTAGGGCATTATCAGATACTCCAGAGATAGATGTTCAAGCCGCTATTTATGTTATAGGTACGCGTCCAGCTGGAGCAAAATCAACACCAGTAGACTTAAGTAACACGGATTTGAGGGGAGTAGATTTTCATAATTTAGATATGAGTGGAGTTGATTTTACAGGATCGAATTTGCGAGGAGCTATGGTTGGAGGATCAATAGGTCTTCCGACAGATTTATCTAATACGATAGTTAGAGAATAGGATTAAAATAAGAAGCCCTGTTATAGAGAGGAACAGGGCTTCAGCACAACAACTTTGAAGACTAACCACTTTTAGACAAAGTATTAGCCTATATTTATTAATAGATTTTTTATTTAAAGTTGTCAAGTTTTTTAGATAAAGTTTTTCATGTAGAAGGAAGTTTTTAATTTTTATATTTTATAAATCAAGAATATTTTCTTGACGATAAATGTTTTTTTTGTTATTGTTTAGTGTAGTAATCTTTAGAGCTGACCCTGATTGGGCAGCGGATCCTGTGGCCACCTTAAGGTGGTCATAGTTGTATTTGGTGTAGATGTGGTAAAGATATGCTATATAGATGAAGCAGGTGATTTAGGGATGTTACCGCAAGAGCCCAAGCTAAGAGGTAATAATCAACCTGTTTTAGTTATAGGAGGATTATTTATAGATAATGAATGTCTTTATGATTTAACGCATGATTTTTTACATTTAAAGCAAAGATATTTTCCGAATTTATGTTCTAATCATTCTAAGTATTTAGATAGGATTTTACCCGAGATAAAAGGTTCAGATGTTAGGAAGGCGGCTCTTAGAGGAGTTCGTCGGCAACGGCGTCATGCTTTTGGTTTTATGGATAGGGTTATAGAGATTTTTGAGCAATATTCAGTAGAATTGGTTTCAAGAATATGGGTTAAGATTCCAGGGAAAGAGTTTCATGGCAATGCAGTTTATTCATCATCGATACAAAGTATATATGAATATTTTAATCACTATCTTTTAGAGAAGCAGGACGTAGGATTTTGTATAGCAGATAGTAGGGATCAGCTTAAGAACATTATGGTTTCTCATTCAGTTTTCACGCAGAAGTTTAGGATACTAGATCCAGCATATCCGCAAGTTTCAGAGCTACCAGTTTTTGGACATAGTAATAATCATGCAGGATTACAATTATGTGATATATTGTGTTCATCATTTTTATTTCCGATAGCTAGTTATGTTTATTGCCATACATTTGTAAACAATGTTCACGTTGATGAGGGAGCACTTACATTAAGAGAGAGGTATGGAGTTAAGTTGAAGCATTTACAGCACAGGTATCAAGATTTTCAGGATTTTTATAGTGGAGGTATAATAGTTTCGGATCCAGTAGGTAAATATAATTCAGCCCATATGTTCAGATAAGTAGTTTATGTGAGATGTTTTTTATTTTTGTTTACAAAAAGAGGGACAAATAGGTTACTAAGAGGATATTTTTTTTCACCGATTATTTTTTCTTCTTTTTGGGTTATTTCTGCGAGGTGAGAATTTAAGTTTATCTGTTTGTTAGGTTGGGATAAGTTTTTTTCGATAGGGAATATAACCATATTATGATTAATTTTTATAGGAGCCAGATTAGATTTTTTAAATCCTAATTCTTCCCATCTAGTTAGTAATTCTTTTTCACAAGCAGCTCTAACAGATTTAAATCCCTTTTTTGCGACTAACTCGAAGCCGTAATTCATTACTTCAGTAGCCAAGGTAGTTTTTCGGAATTCAGGTAAGAGAGCCATTCGTTCAAATTTAGCGAAGTTTCCGAAGTATCTAATTCTAAGGCAGGCGACAGCTTTTCCGTTTAATTTTGCATATATTTGAGTAGCGGAGAAATCATTGCCATCGAACTCTAATTTTTCATCGATACCCATTTCTTCAACAAAGACTTTTCGTCGCAGATCCATGACCAAATCAAAGTCACATTGAGAAGAAACGATACTAATTTTAATTTCTCTATCCATAGATCAATTATGCTTGACCTACATATGTTTAGAAGATACTAATTTTATATTTCTGATATATATTTTGAGTCTATATTTAGATAGATTTTAAAAAATGAGTTTAAAGAAAGATTTTATATTATTGAAGAATTCTTTATATTTGAAAGCCGTTATTAGTAATGGAAAGATTAGTAGAGCAGCTGTAGAGAATAATATTAAGGCATCTAATTTAAGTCAGGCATTAAAAGAGTTTGAGGATGCAATAGGAGTCCCTTTATTAGTAAGAAGGAAAGATGGAATAGTAGCAACATCAGTTGGTTTACAGATATATAAGCTTAGTTGTCAGTTGGAGAAGAGTCTTTCAGATTTTTATAGGATTAAAGATTTTTATACTAAAAAAGAACTAGTAACAGTATATCTTCCCGAAGAATTTTTGGTTGATTTTAATAGTTTTGAAGATAAGAATATAAAGCTTCAGAGATTAGATGATTTTTCGAATGTTGATTTTGCGGTTTTTATAGGTAAATCACCTTTAAAAGAAGGATATATATTGAAGAAACATACTTTAATCAAAGATAGGATAAAAATAAGCTTATCTTTTGCGCTTAAGTCTAGCTGTTCATCAGCGGAGCGAATTTATAAATTTTTAATAGCATCGGATATATGATTAATCAAAGCTCTTACTTTTGGAATATCTTTAGTATCTTTACGAGAGACAAGCCAGAAAGGATGTTTTAAGAAGAAATTAGTTTTAGATAATTGCACGAGATCAGGTTCTTTTAGTCCAAGACCGATAGGGTGGAGAGCGATACCGATACCATCTTTAGTTACTTGCATGAGCATAGATGAAGAGTTAGTTTGTACAGATATATGTTTAGCGTTTTCCATTATTTTTTGCCATTCTTTCCAAGTTCTAGAGAAATTATCTCTAGTGCAAATAACATGGTTTGCTAATAAGTCATTTATATTTTTAGGTGCTCCATATTTGGTTATATATTTTGTAGATGCGAAGAGAGCAAAAGTTAAAGTATTTTCAGAAAGTATAACGGCGTCATTTTGGCGAGGTTTTTCATAAACAAGGAATATATCAGCTTCATCAGAAAGGACTGGGGCATCGATAGTGCATTTTATATCGATACAGACATCAGGATATTTTTCATAAAAGGAAGGTAGAGTTTCTGATACATATCCTGAAGCTATTCCATCACTTACCCACAAACGGATCATTCCAGATATTTGGAAACCTGTAGTAGTATAAGATTTTATACGATAAAGGACTCTTTTTAGTTGGCTAGCGATTTCAAATATATTTTTTCCAGCTTCAGTTAAGGTTACTCCGTTATTATGTCGGGTAAATAGTTGTATATTTAGAGTGTCTTCGAGGTCTTTTAAGGAATTAGATAGATTAGATTGTTTAAGGCCATTTTTATTTGCAGTAGAGTTTATTTGTCCGTTTTTTGCAGTTTCGAGGAAGTATAATAATCGTTTAATAGTTATTATATCGTTTTTTAAGCTCATTATATATATCTCATATATAAAAACAGAATATTGTAATTTAAGGAATAAAAATAAGATAATACATATTAAGAAATATTTTGTATATAAAAAAGGTTTAATTAGTATGATAGATAAAATAAATTCCCAATCTGATCAAAATAATAATTTAGATTTTGAAAAAGAGGTTAGTAGCATATATTTTACGATGAACAGATTAATAGAGCAACTAAGTGCGAGTAAGTATGAAGAAGTTAGGAATATTTTGATATTTGCGAAGAGAGAGTTTGAAGCAGTTACCTTAGCGGAAGTTAGTGAGATTAATTTAAAAGAACGTTTAGAAGTAAAATTGAATAATAAAGTAAGAAATAATATTCAATAATTTTTATATAATAATATAATAAAAAATATATTTGAGTAATATTTATTTTATATTTTCAAGTATTTTTAGTACAGGTTTATAAGATTTTCTATGATAAGGAGTTACGCCGTATTTTTCTAAAGCCAATAAATGTTTTTTTGTTCCATATCCAGAATTTTTATCCCATCCGTATTGAGGATATTCTTTAGCTAGATTATTCATTATATTATCTCTGTATACTTTAGCGATGATAGAAGCAGCCGCTACGGACAAGGATAAAGCATCACCTTTAACAAGGAGGATAGTTTTGCAAGGAAGTTTAGGGTTTTGATTTCCATCGACGATAGCATAATCAGGGATTAAAGGATTATTTTTTAAAGCTCTGTGCATAGCTAAGAAAGTAGCTTTTAGGATATTTAATTGATCTATTTCTTTTTCAGAAGCTGTACCTATACCTATATAAGCATTAGAATTTAATAATAGTTTTGAGAGATTTTGTCTTTTTTTAGGAGTAAGTTTTTTTGAGTCATTAATTTGTTCAGCAAGTATAGGTTCTATTTTTAGGTTTTTAAAGATTACGGTAGCGGCGACAACGGGTCCAGCCCAAGGACCTCTTCCAGCTTCATCGATTCCAGCAATTATAGTTCCCGTTGGTAAAGAGTTTTCTACATTAAAATCAGGCATTTAAGTCTCAATAAAAAGTACTTGGTTTTTCTAAAATAGGTGATAACATAACTAAAATAATCTCGTAATTTAATATTATCTAAGGGTATAGTTTATATCAATAAAAAAACCATATATAGGGGAAGAAATGTCAGAAGAAAGAACTGGTAATGCGTACATAGATGAGAGTAT
>CALXRE010000048.1 GCA_944390645.1 uncultured Alphaproteobacteria bacterium
GAAGGAGGTTTGCAAGAATTACAGTTTCTTTATAAGATTTCGCCAGATTTTTTTAAAAAATATAGTTTAACATTTAATAGTTATCTAGAGATTAACAAGATAAACAGTTCAGATATAGCAAACAAACTATTTGATTATAAAGAGCAGGGTTTAGAAGATCAAGATACATATGAAGTTTTAAATATATTATATGCAAGTTGCATAAAGGAAAAAAAGCGTTATTTTACAGCTTTTGATTTTATGGAACGTACACTCAAAAGATCATTAGGAGTTTTAAGTCAGGAAGAAGCTTTTATTGCAGCTTCTAGCAGTGTTTTTATGCCATCTATTGTTTATTTTTTCTCACGTAGGAATACTTTAGAAAAAATTTTAGATTTATCTCCAATGTTTAGCAATAGTTTATGTCTTCATTGGAATATATTAGCATTTCAGCATATAATGTCAGGAGAAGAAGAATTAGTGGCTTTAGGCGTTCAAGAAATGAAATGTTTATCTAAACTAAAGCCAGTTTTTTTTAACAACATAATAAATGTTGTATCTAGAATAGTTCCATATATACCAGAAGATAAAAGAGATTTTGTAAGACAATATTTTTATAACAACAGCAAAGCGAGTATATTACAAATATATATTTATGCATTTAGTAAGATTAAATTCAAAAGCAATAAATTTGATTATTTGGATTATAATAAGAAATCAACTAAAGGACAAAATATAAAATTAGCAAATACTTCTGATAGTTCATCTAGTCATATTGTTAATGATTTTGATCCAGCAAAAGTAGTGAGCAATGTAGATTTAACAGAAGAATTAGTAAGAAGACTTTATTTTTCATCTTTTTTTATGTCTTCAGAGAATGCAGAGGAAAACCTTAAATTTTTAAGAGAAAACTTTGCAAACATAATAAGTAAGCTAGAAGAAAAAGAAGCGGTAAAAGTATCTAGAGAAAGAAGAAAAGAAGATAAAGAAGAATGCCAAGAAGAAGGAAAGCGAAGTCTTTCTTTAAAGAGAGCAGAAGAATTAAAAGATGTTACTAAAAAAAGCTTAGAAGAAGATCTTGTTAAAGAAGACACTAAAAAAGTTACAATAGAAAAACCACTCACTTATAATAAAACAACAGATTTGTTAAAGGCTAAACCAGATAGATGGCCAATTAAGCAAGAAAAAGAAAAGAAGCGTGTTATTGTTCAAAAAAAGCCAATGCCAAAAGAACTTTATGATAACGCATTATTTTTTACTGATTTTCTAGGCTACCCAGTATCTTTTGAGATTTTTATGGGGAAGAATTTAGAAAAAACAAGAATATGTAATGAGCTAGTTCCAGAGTTAAGAGATTTTTATGAACAAAAAGAGGACCTTATAGATTTATTTTCGTATAAGAGTAATCAAAGGTATAATTTTTTACTTTTACCGTATCTTGATAGAGCATTAAAAAAAGTTTTAAACGGAGATCTAAAAGAGGGAATAAAAGAATTAGCAATAATAATAGAAATAAGCAAAGATTTTGCTAGTAGCTATATAAGTAATGTTTTAAGGCAGAAGCCAAAGACAGAAGAAGAAAAAGAAAAGCTTCAAGATCGTTTATCCTTAAGTATTTTAGCTAAAGATTTAACGGATGAGGAAAGAGAGGCTTTAGAATTGTGTCGTATAGCAATAAAGATTCGTCCGAAACCAAACAAAAGATTTTTATTTTCTGATTACATAGGAAAAACTAGTACCTATAAGGTTTTAAATAAAGAAGAAAAGAAAGAAATATTAGATCGTATAGGATTAGAACCTCCGATAAATGAAACAGCAAAAGACATTATAGATATTTGTGAAACTCTTGACGATATAGCGGAAGGAGAAAAGTTATTAATTCATTGGCATTCAAATGCTGTATCAGATTTTCTTGCAGGAGATATAGAATTAGGTTTACAGAAGATAAGAGAATTAATGAATATAGATTCAGATTTTTCTATAAAGAATATACCTATTTATAGATTAGTTATTAATCGCCAAGAAGAAGTTGTAAAAGCAATATCCGATTATAGAGAACAGCATCCAGATAGTGCAGATATTTTATCTATGTATATTTCACCTATTAGTTTTTCAGCAGAAAAAGATATCTCGTTATCAGGAGTCATACCCTATAGTATGAAGCAAGAAACGGGAAGAGGAGAGCAAACAGATATTTCTTCTAAGATTATAAAAGAAGTAGGAGGAAGAAAGGATTTAAAGGCAAAAGAAGATACCTCTTATTTCATTGCGAGCCTTTATAAGGAGCATAAAGATAAGGTAAGGTAAGAAATAATTAAGAGAAGAATTGCTTTATATAAGTTGGCAAGTCATTTAAATTTACTCTTACTTGTTTCATGGTATCTCTATCTCGAATAGTAACGCTTTTGGGATCTTTTTCAATAGAATCGAAATCAATAGTTATACAAATAGGAGTTCCGATTTCATCGTGTCTTCGATAAGCTTTTCCAATATTACCACTATCTTCTAGAGCCACTCTTCCGATACCTAATTTTAAGAGATCAGTTTTAATATTATGAGCAAGATTCATAATTTTTTCGTTATTTCGTTTTAAAGGAATAACAGCGACTTTTATAGGAGCAAGATGTTTTTTAAGTTTTAATACAACTCTTGTTGAGCCATTTTCTAAAGTTTCTTCATTATAAGCTTCAGTAAGCACAGCGAGTACACCTCGTTCCACGCCAGCAGAAGGTTCAATTACAAAAGGAATAAACCATTCTTTTTTTTCTTCATCATAAAGAGCAAGTTTAGCTGTACTATCAATATTTTTATCGTGAACTTTTGCATTTATTTTGAAGTCATCTTGATTTTTAGTGTGGTTAGCAAGATCATAATCAGTTCTATCAGCAATACCTTCTAATTCTTCTAAACCATGAGGGAATTGGTAACAAATATCATAAGTTGCCTTAGAATAATGAGCCAAGTCTTGCTTAGGTATAGGTTTTGCGACAATATGTTCTTTAGGTATTCCTTGATTTTCCCACCATTTTAATCGTTCAGCTTTCCATTTTTCGTGCCATTCTTCATCAGTTCCTGGTTTAACAAAGAATTCTAATTCCATTTGTTCAAATTCTCGGACTCTGAAGATGAAATTTCTAGGAGTTATTTCATTTCGAAAAGATTTACCTATTTGAGCGATACCGAAAGGAACTTTTCTAGAGGTGGCATCTACAACATTTTTAAAATTAATAAAGATGCCTTGAGCGGTTTCAGGTCTTAAATATCCATAAGATTCTTCATTTACGATTGGACCGACATTAGTTTTAAACATTAAGTTAAATTGTCGTACATCAGTTAAGTTAGTAGAACCACATTCAGAACATTTTCCATCTTTTAAAGTATCTGCTCGCATTCTAGCTTTACAATCTTTACAGTCTACCATTGGATCAGAGAAAGTGTCTTCGTGCCCACTATAATGGAGAACTTTTCGATGGGTAAGGATAGCAGAGTCAAGACCTTCAACATCATCTCGTTCGTAGACCATAGCTTTCCACCAAGCATTTTTTAGATTATTTTTAAGTTCTACACCCAGGGGACCAAAGTCATAAAGGCCTTGAAATCCGCCATAAATATCTGCATTTTGGAAGATGAATCCTCTTCGTTTACATAAAGATACGAGTTGTTCCATATTAGTTGCAGGCATAATAAACTCCGCGATTAAAGATAAAAAATAATTCAAGCATTCTAGAAGAAAAAAAAGTAAAGGCAAGCAAGAAAAAGTCGTAGAAGATACAAAAGATAAAAGGAAAAAAAATAAGCAAAATATTATTAATAATTAATAATAAAAAAGAAGATAATAAATAAAGCTCCTTACTTTAGCGGTAAGGAGCTTTATAATAAACAGAAGAATTATTTTTGTAATAGCTTGAAAGCAGCTTTTCCAGCAAATACAGCAGTATCGCCTAATTCTTCTTCAATTCGTATTAGTTGATTATATTTTGCAATTCTATCGGACCGAGAAAGAGAACCAGTTTTAATTTGTCCACAACCAGTAGCGACAGCTATATCAGCGATAGTTGTATCTTCAGTTTCCCCCGAGCGATGAGATAATATTGCGGTATATCCGGCTCTTTGCGCCATGTCTACAGCGTTTAAAGTTTCAGTTAAAGTACCTATTTGGTTTACTTTTATTAAGATAGAGTTTGCAACTTTTTTTTCAATTCCCATTTTTAAGCGTTCAGAATTAGTAACAAATAGGTCATCACCGACTAATTGTATTTTATTTCCTAGAGTATCAGTTAAAAGTTTCCAACCGTCCCAATCATCTTCAGCACATCCGTCTTCAATAGAAACGATAGGGAATTTTTCGACTAAATTTTTATAATAATTTACGATTCCTTCAGCATCGAAAGTTTTATTTTCTCCTTCCATATAATATTTTCCATTTTTATAGAACTCGGAAGAAGCAGCATCTAGAGCGATACCTATTTCTTGCCCAGGTTTGTATCCTGCAGCTTCAATAGCCTTCATGATAAAGTTTAAGGCATCTTCAGCAGAAGATAGGTTTGGAGCGAAGCCTCCTTCATCTCCGACATTAGTATTAAATCCCGCATCTTTTAGTTGTTTTTTCAAAGCTTGGAAAATTTCAGCACCAGCTCTTATAGCGTCAGCCATAGTTTGCATACCGTAAGGTACAATCATGAATTCTTGAATATCGATAGGATTATCAGCATGTTTTCCACCGTTTAAAATATTCATCATAGGTACAGGTAGGATATGAGCCATTACACCACCGATATAACGGTATAAAGGTTGAACAGCATCTTCTGCGGCAGCCTTAGCAACGGCGAGAGATACTCCTAAGATAGCATTAGCACCAAGATTTCCTTTGTTAGGAGTTCCATCGAGTTTGATCATTTCAGAATCTATTTCAATTTGTTCTTCAGCATCCATTCCGCAAATATTGTCGCAAAGGACCCCATTAACCGAATTAATAGCTTTAAGAACGCCTTTTCCTTGATATCTTTCTTTTTCTCCGTCACGTAGCTCTACCGCTTCATGTACGCCTGTAGAAGCACCAGAAGGAACCGAGGCTCTACCGAAAGCACCACTTTCTAATAAGACTTCTACTTCAACCGTAGGAGTTCCTCGAGAATCAAGGATTTCTCTACCATGTATATCGATAATTGCCGTCATTTTATTCTCCTTTAAGTTGTTTTGAAATATTGTCATAAAGCATTAAAGAACGCAATAAATCTTCAAGATTATTAAGAGGAATCATATTTGGACCATCACTAGGAGATAAGTCAGGATTTTCATGAGTTTCTATAAACAATCCTGCAATACCCGTAGCAACAGCAGCTCTTGCAAGATAAGGAACAAATTCTCTTTGTCCTCCAGTTGAATTTCCTAGACCACCTGGTAATTGCACAGAATGAGTAGCATCAAAAATAACAGGATATCCAGTTTGAGCCATTATTGGTAAAGATCTCATATCGGATACTAGATTATTATATCCAAAACAGGTTCCTCGTTCAGTAAGTAAGATATTTTTATTTCCTTGGCTTTCGGCTTTTATTATAACATTTTTCATATCCCAAGGAGCCATGAATTGTCCTTTTTTAATATTAATAGGTTTTCCAGTTTTTGCTGCAGCAAGGATAAGATCTGTTTGTCTGCATAAGAAAGCAGGTATTTGTAATATATCGACATTTTTTGCAGCGATTTCACATTGCCATACTTCATGAACGTCAGTGATTACAGGGATATTAAAAGTTTTTTTTACTTCAGCGAGAATATTTAATCCTTTTTCAATTCCAATACCTCTTTTCCCATTTAAAGAAGATCGGTTAGCCTTATCAAAAGAAGCTTTAAAAATGAAAGGGATATTTAAAGTATCAGTAATTTCTTTAATTTTTTCAGCCATAAATAAAGTATGTTCTCTACTTTCGATTTGGCAAGGACCGGCGATTAAAGTTAAAGGAAGATTATTTGCGATAGAAATATTTCCAATTTTTACTTTGTTCATGATTTAAATTCTCCTGAAATATTTTTGTTTTTTGCCACATTGAGAAGAGAAACGAATAAAGGATGAGGTTCAAAAACTTTAGATTTAAATTCTGGTTGAAATAGTACTCCAATGAACCAAGGATGATCTTTTAATTCCATAGCTTCTATTATATGACCATCTTGAGAATAACCAGAAAAAATCACACCATTTTTGATAAAATCTTGTTCATAAGCAGGATTTACACCATATCTATGACGATGTCTTTCAGATATAGTTTTTTTAGCGTAGATAGAAGAAAGTTTAGAATTTTCGCTTAAATCAATGTATCTAGCACCAAGACGAATAGTATCATCTTTAATGCCTTTACAAAGATTTGTATCATCGCTTGCCCAGTCTTTAAGAAGAGATATCACAGGGTTTTTACAATAAGATATTTCTAAAGAACTAGCATTTTCTAGCTTTAAAATATTTCTTGCGATATCGACAATAGCCATTTGCATTCCAAATCCGATACCGAGCATGGGTATTTTATGGGTTCTAGCATAAGAGGAAGCAGATATTTTTCCTTCAGCGCCACGTTCTCCGAAAGCACTAGGGATAATAATAGCATCTACATTTTTTAGAAATTTTTCAGGACCATCTGTTTCTATTTTTTCTGCATCTATCCAAGATATATCTGCTTTTAAATTATTAGCAATAGCACCATGAATAATAGCTTCTTGTAAAGATTTATATGTTTCTAACATAGATACATATTTTCCAACTACAGCAATTTTTACGTTTGATATAGGATTATGGTATTTATGTACAGCTTGTTCCCATTTAGAAAGGTTTGGTTCTTTATAAGGTAAGTTGAAGAAGTTTAAGACTCGTTTATCTAAGCCATCTTTATGGAGTTGTAGAGGCAGTTCATATATTGAGGAAGCATCAATATTAGAAATAACATCTTCTACATTAAGGTTACAAAAGAGAGCAATTTTACGTTTTTCTGCATCGGCTATTTTTTGTTCAGTTCTGCATATAAGTAGGTTAGCTTGAATTCCCATCATCAACAAATCTTTTACAGAGTGTTGAGTTGGGTTAGTTTTTAGTTCTCCAGCAGAAGCAATAAAAGGGAGCAAAGTAAGATGAATGAACATAGGTTTAATAGGTAATTCATTATCTAATTGTCGAATAGCTTCAATAAAAGATTGGCTTTCTATATCTCCGACCGTTCCTCCGATTTCACATATAACAAAGTCTTCATCTGTTACATTAGAGGTTATAAATTCTTTCACAGCATTAGTAATATGAGGTATTATTTGAATAGTTCCCCCATTATAATCGCCATGTTTTTCTCTTTCTAATACTTTTGCATATATTCTTCCTGAAGTAGTACTGTCAGTTCTTTTAAGAGATACTCCAGTAAATCGCTCATAATGACCGAGATCTAGATCGGTTTCAGTTCCATCATCAGTTACATATACTTCACCATGTTGATATGGACTTAATAGTCCAGGATCAACATTGAGATAAGGATCAAGTTTTCTTGATCTTACTTTATAGCCATGAGCTTGTAACAGAGCTCCTAAAGAAGCAGAGGAAAGACCTTTTCCAAGAGATGAAGCAACTCCTCCGGTGATGAAAATGAAACGAGCCATTTTAAGCTATATCCTCCAACTATTCAGCTGAAATAGGAGCAGAAGGAGTTTTAGGAATATCCTGAGTTTTTTCTGTCTGTACGGGATTGTCCAATACAGAAGAGTTATTTTGAGTTTCAGGTTTATTAAGGATAGCAAGGACCACACTACATACCATAAACAAGGCAGCGACAATAGCCGTTGTTTTAGTTAAGAAGTTTCCTTTTGCTCGAGTTGTCATCATACTAGAAGCCCCACCTCCGATACTACCCAAAGCTCCATCAGAGCGTTGGATAAGGACCAAAGCTACCAGTATAACCGCTAAGATTACATCAATTACTAATATTACAGTAGTCATTTAGAAAAAGCCCTTTCTTAAAAATTATCGTTTATTACAGTTAGCAGCTAAAGCAATAGTCCAAAAATCTTCAGCATTTAAGCTTGCGCCACCGACTAGAGCTCCATTAACATTTGAAATGTTGAGGATTTCTTTAGCATTTGTTGGTTTTACAGAGCCACCATAAAGTATCCGCATCTTAGGAGCATCGTCAATACCAATCAAATCAGCAAGAGTAGATCTAATAGCGTCATGGACTTTTTTGATATCTTGAAGAGTTGGAGTTACGCCAGTTCCAATAGCCCAAATAGGTTCATAAGCAATTACCATATTTTTAGAGGATGCATTTTCAGGGAAAGACTCGATGAGTTCTTTAGTTAAGATATCCAAAGTAAGACCGGTATCTTTTTCTTCTTTTTTTTCGCCGATGCAAATGATAACCGTTAAGTTATCAGCGATAGCTTTGTTTGCTTTTTCTTTACATTCTTGATTATTTTCTCGTTGATCTATTCTTCGTTCAGAATGTCCAATTATGACGTAAGAAGCCCCGACATCTTTTAACAACTCAGTACTTATTTCTC
>CALXRE010000049.1 GCA_944390645.1 uncultured Alphaproteobacteria bacterium
ATTTAGAAGTTATATCAAAAGTTACAAAAGAAATGATAATTCTTCCGTTTGAAGTACCAGAGATAGAAGGTTCTGCGATTTCTGGTAAAACGATAGTTTTTACTGGTACATTAACACATATGACAAGGAGTGAGGCGAAAGCCAGGGCTTTAAGTTTAGGAGCAAAAGTTTCAAGTTCAGTATCAAAGAAAACAGATATAGTAGTACAAGGAGAAGCCTCTGGTTCAAAAGGATTAAAAGCAGAAGAGTTAGGAATTAAGATAATAACAGAAGAAGAATTTGAAGAACTTCTGAAGAATTAAACAAATTAATAAGCTAACTAAAAGGTTATTTATTTTTCTTTTGAGTATAAATATTTCTGTGTGCTAAGGTGAGTTTATATTTATCCTTTAACTAAGAGAGTAAATGTATGAACATAGAAAATGAACCAGATAAAGATCTTACTAAGTCTATTGAGAATGAAGAAGTAGTTACAAGCAATGAAGATTCATTTGAAGAGGCTGTAGTAGATGAAGAAACGCCCTCTTCCGTTCAAGATGAAGAAGCGAAGAGTTTTAAAAAGTTTTTTAAAAAGATCATAGATAAAGCGAGATTACGAAGCAAGTTTTTAAAGAAGTTATTTTTTCTATGTACAATACTCTTAATAGTTATTTTTATAATTGGTTATTTATGGTTATGTTTTGTTACCGAAAGAGTATTAAAGGATAAGGCAATTTATGTTATAGAAGATCTTAACAAGCAAGGTTTTTCTATAAAATATGATAGTATAGATTCAACGTATTATCCGTTTAGTAGTGGTATTTATATAAATAATTTATCTATAACTGCACCGAGTTTTTTAGGTAATTGGAGATGGGAAATAGGTAAAGTATCTGTATCTACAACCCCTTTTTCTAGAGAGAATATAGCGATTAATGCAAAAGGAATGCAGAAGATTTATTTTTCAGGAGAAGAGTATTCTTTACAGTTTGCTACGAAAGATCTTGGATTTAAGATTAACATGTCCGCTTCAGAAGATGTAAGCAGTTTTATAGGTACATTAGATTATAGTATGGCCTTATCTCCGCAGAATATAAGGAACAGTGCAGTTTTAGCTTCTGTATCTTTTGTTGTTAATAGGAATATTTCAGGTAATTATGATTTTAATTTTATTCTTAAAGATCTTCAATTTCCTAATTTAGAAAAAGAGTTAGTATTAATAGATGAAGTTAGGTTAAATGGTTATATAAATGATTTTGAGCTCAAAAACACAATAAAGGATACATTACTAGATTGGCAGAAATCAGACGGGAGTATAACTTTTAGGAAGATTAAAATAGATTGGGATAAATTTCAGATGCAAGGAGAAGGCAATTTAACATTAGATCTAGATATGCAACCAGTTTTAGCAGGCATAGCCCGTATGAAAGGTTTTCTATATTTAGTTAATATGTTAGAAGATAAAGGACTTACAAGTAAGAAAGAAGCCAATATAGTTAAGATAGTATATGAGCAAAGTGAAAGTAATGCTAAAGGAGGCGTGTTTAGAACGTTATTTAGCATTCAACACAACAAGCTATATATAGGTTATCTTCCATTATTATCTCTACCACCATTACCTCTATCCGAAATATCTCTCACCTCTAATTCAGAAGAAAGAGATGAGGGAGAGGAAGAAGCAATGGATTAAAGGTTATTTTTTCGTTCATGGAAACAATAGAAAAGAACAATTCCAGCGGAAATACCACCTATAGAGAAATTAAGCGCTAAAGGTAATTGTTGGATTATAGTAGGAGATATATATATTAAACTACATACAGATCCTATAATCCACAATAGCATAAACCAAGGGTTTACCCCTTGAGAATTTCCCTGACGGATACTAGTATAAGCCTGTGGGATACAAGATATTGCATAAGCAAAAGAGCCGATCCAGCCAAATATTTGTAATAAATTTGTTTCCATCACTTCCATAGTTCAAGGCTTTTGTTGTCGTTAATGGTTTTAACATTATCAATAAAAGTATCTAGAGATATAGAATTTTTTTGTATGTTTTTTCTATCGCGCACAGATATACTTTCAGCTTCGATTTCTTTATCTCCAATAATGACAGCATAAGGTATTTTTTGATTATGAGCTTCTCTTATTTGATAACCGATAGTATTTGACTTAATATCCATTTCAGCTCTTATTCCTGCATCTAAGAGTTTTTCAAGGATTTGTTCTGCATATTTTCGATGTTTATCAGATACAGGTAAGACTTTAACCTGTACAGGAGCAATCCATACAGGGAAAGCTCCAGCAAAGTTTTCGATTAATATACCGAGGAAACGTTCTAAGGATCCATAAATAACTCTATGGATTACGACAGGAGTTTTAAGTTTTCCATCTTTATCGACATATTGACAACCGAAGCGACCAGCAAGTTGGAAATCTAGTTGAGCCGTTCCCGTTTGCCATTCTCTTCCCATACAGTCTTTCATATGGATATCGACTTTAGGACCATAGAAAGCACCGTCTTTTTCTTTTATTTCATAATTACCTTTTCCGACACGCTCATCAAGAATATTTTTAAGGATATTTTCAGCTTTATCCCAAACTTTAGGATCACCCATGAAATCATCTGGTCTTGTAGAGAGTTTAAATTCACATTGGATACCAAAAACTTTATAGAAATAATCAGCGATATCGAATATTCGTTTATATTCTTCTTCTATTTGATCTTCAGTAATAAAGATATGAGCATCATCTTGTTGAAATTGTCGGACTCTAAAAAGCCCCATTAAGGCACCAGAAGCTTCATTTCTATGCAAGGTATCTACATCAGAAAATCTAAGTGGTAGATCTTGATAGCTTCGAGTTTTTAGATTAAACAAGACCATAGCATTAGGACAATTCATAGGTTTTAAGCCATATATAGTATCATCATCTTCTTTAACTAAGAACATATTTTCTCGATAATGATCCCAATGCCCGGATATTTCCCAAAGATATTTATTATTCAATATAGGAGCTGAAATTTCTTGATAACCTCTTCTTTCATGATATTGTCGCCAAAAATCTTTTAAGATATTGATTATTTTGAGACCTTTAGGGAGCATATAAGGAGCACCAGGAGCAGAAGGATCAAAATAGAAAAGCTCTAAATTTTTACCTAGTTTTCTATGATCTCGTTTTTCAGCTTCTTCTAACATTTTCAAATATTCTTTTAATTCTTTAGAAGAAGGAAAAGCTGTTCCATAAATACGAGTTAGCATTTTATTTTTAGAATTTCCCCGCCAATAAGCCCCAGCAACAGATAATAATTTAAAAGCTTTAATCTCTCCCGTTGAGTTAACATGAGGACCTGCGCATAGATCTACAAAAGAATCTCCCGTCCAATAAACAGAAACGTTTTCACCTCTAGCTTCTATTTCATTTAACCATTCTTGTTTATAAGGATTATCAGGGAAAAGTTTTCTAGCATCTATTATAGATATTTCTTTTCTAGTAATAGGTTTATTTTCTGCGATAATTTTTGACATTTCAGCTTCAATTTTAGGTAGATCATCTATAGAAATAGAGCAGCCTTCAGGGAGTTCAAAATCACCGTAGAAGCCGTCATCTGTAGCAGGTCCCATAGCCATTTTTATGCCAGGATAAAGTTTGTACATAGCTTCAGCGAGTACATGTTCACTAGAATGTCGCATATCATGAAGAAAGTTATTTTGCATAATAAACCTCATAAGAGTTTTTTTATTTTAATGATTAGGAAATAATATAATTGATAAAAAGCAAAAGATACCCCATTAAGGGGTTGTAGTTTTTGGAAGAATATTTTTATTATTAAAGTAATACAATTTAAGCACGTCCTTAAAAATAGAATACAATTATTAAGCCAATTGGTTATATAATACAAGTAAAATAAACATTTTTGAAGAAAAATCTTATTACATAAAAAGTTTACCGACTAAGGATATTAGATTTTAAGAGGTTTTAAAATGGTAGAGCAAGAAGAAATAGATAAATATATATCACCAGAGATTAAAATGCGTTCTAGAGAAAAAGATAGGTTTGTCAAACAAGCAAAGAAACTTAGAAGGAATCTCACATTAAGAGAGAAACAAATAAAAGAAAGAAGGGATCAAGAAGAAAGTAAAGACGGAGATAAATAATCTCCGTCTTTAAAGTTTAAATAGTTACGATTCCTTTATAGAACAAGACTAAAGCGATAATAGCCACAAGGATTACCATTATAGCTAAGACTTTTTCAGAATCTGAGAAAATAGGTTTTCCATCATGACTTTCTTTTCTAGCCCAGATAAAGAAAGGTATTCCAAGGGCCAAGAAAGAAACAGCCATTAAGAGATAAGAAGGTCCCGCAGCATAAAGTAGCCATATAGCGAATAAAGATCCAGCAATAGCACTAAATAGAGCGGTACTTCTTTTTACAATGAAGCCATTAGGATATTCACCATCTTCACAGATTTTCCATAAGTAAGCAGTTGAAGTTAGGTATGCAGGAAGGACCATAACTCCCGTTATGCTAAGCATAGTATTCCAAGCATCATTAGAGAAATATACTAGCAGCATAGCTAATTGCATTATAGCACTAGTTACCCATAAAGAAACAGAAGGAGCATCATTTTTATTAGTTTTAGCAAACACTTTTGGG
>CALXRE010000050.1 GCA_944390645.1 uncultured Alphaproteobacteria bacterium
AGCCCTTACCGTACGAAGCAAATCAATTTCTCCACCTTCATTTAAGGCTTTGCGTAAACGACGAATATGAACATCTACAGTTCTAAGCTCAACATGTATAGAAGCACCCCACACAGAGCGTAGTAGCTCTTCTCGAGAGAAGACTTGCTTTGGTTTAGTCATAAGATATCGCAACAAACGAAACTCCGTAGGTCCCAAATTTACTTCTCTTTCTCCTCTAGTAACTTTATGAGTTGTAAAATCCATATGGATATCTTCAAAATCTAAAGTTCCTTTATCTTCAACAGGACCAGCTCTTCGTAACACAGCTTTAATTCTTGCATTAAGCTCAGGTAAAGAAAACGGCTTTGTAATATAATCATCTGCACCACATTGCAATCCTCGAACTCTATCAGCTTCTTCCCCTCTTGCTGTAAGCATAATAATTGGAATATTTGTATAAATAGATTTATGCCTAATATACCTACAGACATCTATTCCCGTCATTTTAGGTAACATCCAATCTAATAAAATAAGAGCAGGTCTTTCTTCCTCAGTAATTTTAATAGCTTTTTCACCATCATCAGCGACCAATACTTCATAACCTTCTTTTTCAAGGTTATATTGCAACATCATAACGATTGCAGGCTCATCTTCTACGACTAGGATTTTTTCAGACATATTTTTACCTTTCTTTCAAGCTTTTGATATTCATAGCGTAATCAGGAGAAGAGAATACAGCACTTCCTGCAACTAAAACATCAGCGCCAGCAGATATACATAAAGGAGCTGTATCTTTAGTAATACCACCATCTACTTCTATTTCTATTGGTCTATTTTCAATCATTTGCTTAAGTTGAGTAATTTTTTTAATCTGTTCATAAATAAACTTTTGTCCACCGAAGCCTGGATTTACAGACATAATTAATACTAAGTCTATTTTATCAAGAATATATTCCAATATATTTAAAGGTGTTGAAGGATTAAGAGAAACTCCAGCTTTTTTTCCTAAATTTTTAATTTTTTGCAATGTACGATCGAGATGATACCCTACTTCAGCATGTACAGTAATAATATCGCTACCGGCGTTTGCAAAATCATCTAAGAATTCATCAGGATTAGTCATCATAAGATGCACATCAAAAGGTTTAGAAGAACACTTTCGTATAGATTTAACAACACAAGGTCCAATAGTTAAATTAGGAACGAAATGAGCATCCATAACATCTATATGGATATAATCACACCCAGCTTTATCAATAGCTTTTACTTCTTCTCCAAGAATAGAAAAATCTGCTGATAAGATACTGGGTGCGATTTTTACCATTTTATCTCCTTTAAATATGGATTTAGAAAGAATTTAATAAATAAATCCTAATATTTAACTAATTTTTGCATCAAGCAAACCTTCGGTATAACGTTTAGCCATATCAGACAAAGGAATTGCTTTGATTTTTGAAGCTTTTCCTGCAGAACCAAAAGCTTCATAACGTTGGATAAATTCTTTTTCCATAGCAGCCATAGCTGGCTTTAAATATTTTCTAGGATCAAATTCTTCAGGATGTTCCATAAATACTTTTCTAATAGCACCAGTAAGAGCCAATCTAGCATCTGTATCTACATTAACTTTACGAACACCATGTTTTATTCCCTCTACGATTTCTTCAATAGGCACCCCATAAGTCTGAGGAATATTTCCTCCATATTGGTTTATAATATCTTGTAATTCCTGAGGTACAGAAGAAGATCCATGCATTACCAAATGAGTATTAGGTAGTCTTTGATGTATTTTTTTAATTGTATCTATAGATAATATAGCACCATCAGGTTTTCTAGAGAATTTATAAGCACCATGAGAAGTTCCAATAGCAACCGCCAAAGCATCTACATTAGTTTCTTTTACGAATTTAACCGCATCATCTGGATTAGTAAGAAGTTGGCTTTTATCTAATTTTCCTTCAGCTCCATGACCATCTTCCTTGTCTGCTTTACCAGTTTCAAGAGAACCTATTACACCGATTTCCCCTTCTACAGAGACACCAACCATATGAGAGAATTCTACAGTTTTTTTAGTTACCTCTACATTATATTCAAAAGATGCAGGTGTTTTTCCATCAGCCTCTAAAGATCCATCCATCATTACCGAAGTAAATCCATTAGCAATAGCTGTTACACATATAGACACACTACATCCATGGTCTTGATGTAAACAAACAGGTATATCAGGATAAAGCTCTACAGCCGCCATCATTAAATGCTTTAATACAGCATCATTTGCATAACTACGAGCCCCTTTAGATGCTTGCATGATTACAGGAGAATCTACTTTTTTTGCAGCAGACATAACAGCGAGCATTTGTTCCATATTGTTAATATTGAAAGCAGGAATACCATAAGATTTTTCTGCAGCATCATCTAACAACTGACGAAGACTTATCATTGGCATATTATTTCTCCTTTATTAAAAATATTACCTATTGTTAAGACAAGATTTTACTAACTCAGCGATATGCTCTGGAGTAAATTTAAAGTACTCTAAGAGCTTTTGATATGGAGCAGAAGTTCCAAATCCTTTCATACCCCATGAAGCACCATCATTTCCAATGTATTTATCCCAACCGACCAATAAAGCGGCTTCAACCACAATTTTAGGAACATTTCCTAATACTTGTTTTTTATATTCTTCAGATTGCATTTCGAATAATTCTCTACAAGGTACAGAGACGACAGATACATCTATACCTTCTGAAGCCAATAATTGTTGCGCTTTTACAGCTATCATAACTTCAGATCCAGAGGACATAATAACAGCATCAGGACTATTTTTTGCAGGAGAAATTATATAAGCACCTTTTGCTACAAGATTTTCCTTTGCTTCTGTCCTTATATTTTGAACATTTTGTCTTGTCAAAATTAAGGCCATAGATCCATCATTTCTATTTTCCAATATATACTGCCAACACTCAGCAGTTTCTACAGCATCAGCGGGACGAAATACTTTTAAATTTGGGATTAAACGTAACAAAGCAAGTTGTTCCACTGGTTGATGAGAAGGCCCATCTTCTCCTACCGCAAAAGAATCATGACTAAAAACATATATAGGGCTTATTTTCATCAAAGAAGCCAGTCTTATCGAAGGGAGCATATAATCTACGAAAGATAAGAAGGAACTTGCAAAAGGAATAAATCCTCCATGTAAGATTAAACCATTCATGCAAGCAGCCATAGCATGTTCTCGTATACCGTAATGGATAAAATTACCAGAATAATTATCTTTAGTAACCGACACATGAGAATTTTTCACCATGACTCCATTACTTTCACTAAGATCCGCCGATCCTCCTAATAATTCAGGTATTTGAGGAACTAGATCTGCTAGTATAGCTTGAGAAATTTTTCTTGTAGCCATACTTTCCTTATTTATGTTTGTTTTTATTTTAGTTATGGTTTCAGACCAATTATCAGGAAGTTTTTTATCAATAAGAATTCGAACATATTCATTTTTAAGTTTAGGATCTTTTTTCTCAAAATTTTTCTGCCATATTTCATATAATTCTTTATTTTTAACCCAAGCTTTTCTCCACTCTTGTAATATTTCTGATGGAATAAAGAAAGGTTCATCACTTTTCCAATTCAAGTTTTTACGAATAAGTTCAACCTCTTCCAAAGAGAAAGGAGAACCATGACATTTTGAAGTTCCTTGGAAATTAGGAGAACCAAAACCGATTATAGTTTTACATGAGATTAAAGTAGGTTTATCTGATTTTTTAGCCGTAAGTATAGCATTTTCGATTTCATTATAATTATGACCATCTATTTCGATTACGTTCCAATCATGAGCCAAGAAACGTTTTTTTTGATCAGTAGATGTAGACAATTCGGTTGAACCATCTATTGTAATTTTATTATTATCCCAAAGGACTATTAGTTTATTTAGTTTTAGATGCCCAGCCAAAGATATAGCTTCTTCACTTATTCCTTCCATAAGGCATCCATCACCACACAATACATAAGTATAATGGTTTACGATGTCTGATCCGAATCTTGATTCAAGGATTCTCTCAGCCAAAGCCATACCAACAGACATAGCAATTCCCTGACCCAATGGACCAGTAGAAGCTTCAACACCGGCAGGTTTCCAGTATTCAGGATGTCCAGGAGTATTACTACCCAACTGCCTAAAATTTTTAATATCTTCTAGAGTAGGACTTGGATAGCCAGACAAGTATAAAAGACTATATAAGAGCATAGAACCATGTCCTGAAGACATGATAAAACGATCTCTATCTAACCACTCAGGATTATTAGGATTAAACTTTAAAAATTTGGTAAATAGGACTGTAGCTACATCTGCCATACCCAATACTATACCTGGGTGTCCTGATTTTGCTTTGCTAATAGCGTCCACGGCAAGGATTCTGATAGCATTTGCCATGTCTTTCTGGGATACCATAATAAGAATTCTCCTAAAGTTAATATTTACTAGAGTTTAACATACGATTATATTCAAGCATATTTTTATCAAGTTGCAATCCTATATAGACAATAAAATCATGTCCAGTTTCAGAATCTTTTACAGGAATTGTTATTTCCACAGGTTCGTCACGATAATTGACAACATCAACACCTTCAGGAAATTCTAGATTTACTGTAAAGATTTGTTTTGCATTATTTTGAGGATAGAACTGAGGTAAAGCCACAAAGTAAGAAAACTGTTGTTTACGACTTTTTGCCGCAGCACCTAGTTTTACTTTAAAATTCACATTAATAGTAAAAGTAAGTTCTGTGTGTTCTTTATTGTAAACACAACTTCCATTATACCCCATAAGGTTAACTTCCAGAGTTTTATCAATAATACTTTTATTTGTTTCTTCTTTAAAGAAGAAAGCATCAGCAGTATTTTTTTCAATTGATACCAAAGGGCATTTAGGCTCTGGAGAACCTGCAGACGAGCAAGCAGAGAGAAGAAACGAAGCAAATACTATATTTTTAAAGATTTTGTTCATTCTTTCTTTTTCCTTAGCACTATGATATAAATACACAAACTTTTAAAGATTACACGAAAGACGGTCGTATGACAAAACAAAATATTACAATTTTTCTTGCAAGCCCCCGAGGTTTTTGCGCAGGAGTTACTCGTGCAATAAAAATTGTAGAGAAAGCCTTAGAATTATATGGAGGGAAAGTTTACGTTCGTCATGAAAT
>CALXRE010000051.1 GCA_944390645.1 uncultured Alphaproteobacteria bacterium
CTCTAAGACTAAGAGATATTTTCATTTCGGGAATTTCAGATATAACTTCATTTTTTTTATTCAACATTTTAAAGCCATAAACTTTAATTCCGATAGGCAAAGGACCTTTAGTCCATGTAAGTTCGGATTTATCTACACTAACTTTAAAATCCGAATCGTCAGGAGTAAGTATTTGAATAGATAAAGGAGTTATTATACCTAACCCAAGCCCTCCTCGATAAAGATTCCAAGAGGCAATCAAAAGAGTAGCCAAGAGTAAAAAAGCTAGTATTTTTAAAGAGTTCCAAAATATTTTTAATGTTTTCGAGTTCAAAACTGGTAATCCGTTTATTTAATCTATAAAGTTAATTTAATTTTTTAATAAGGTTTTTATAATGTCTTTAGAAACAAGTTCAAAAGATTACCTCAAAGAAGAAGAAATGGCAAAGATTCTTAATCTAGCCATTACAAGTAGTCCGTATCTTAAACGTCTTATTAAGAGTGAAGAAGATCTTATTTCTGAAATTAAGTCTAAAGGTTTTTATACAGCATATAAGAATATTTTATCTTCACTTGAAGAGCTTTCTTATGAAATAGATAGTATTAAGGTTAGGAAATCTCTGCGTATATTTAAGAAGAGAGCATCTCTTTTAATTGCATTAGGAGACTTAAGTGGAATATTTGATTTAAGCGAAGTAACAAAATTTTTATCTATTTTAGCAGATAAATGTTTAGATAGTGCACTAAGTCATCTTTTAAAGAAATACGCTCAAGAAGGAAAAATATCTTTAAAGGATGATAATAGACCATTATCTGATTGTGGAATAACAATTATAGGTATGGGTAAGCTAGGAGCTTATGAATTAAATTATTCTTCAGACATAGATTTGATTTATTTATTTGATGCTCAAAAGATTAAATATTTTGGTAATAAAGAGATAGGCGACTTTATGATTAAGTTTGCCAAAGAATTAACATCTTTAATAGAGCAAAGAGATAAAGATGGTTATGTTTTTAGAGTTGATTTAAGGATTAGACCTGATCCTTTATCGACCCCGATTATAATGACCGTTAATGCAGCAGAAAATTATTATGAAAGTTTTGGTCAGAATTGGGAAAGAGCTGCGATGATTAAAGCGCGAGCGGTTGCAGGAGATTTAACTTTAGGAAAAGAATTTATCTCAAGGATTTATCCTTTTGTATGGCGTCGTTCTTTAGATTTTAAAGCAATCAATGATATAAAAGACATAAAGAAGCAAATATCTTCCCGATTACAAGAGGAGAAAGAATTTAAAGGATTTGGATATAATATAAAGCTAGGGAAAGGAGGAATAAGAGACATTGAATTTTTTGTTCAAGTTCAACAACTTATATGGGGAGGACGCTGTAAATCGCTTCAAGTATCAGATACTTTAAGTGCGTTATCCATCCTCAACAAAGAAGGTTATATTTCTAATCCAACTGCGAATGAATTAAAATCAGCTTACATTTTTTTTAGGAATTTAGAACATCGTCTACAAATGATAAATGATGAACAGACGCATAAACTTCCGATAAACATTAAAGAATTTGATGTTATTTCTTTATTAATGGGCTTTGAAAAACGAGAAAATTTTTTGAATATTTTACAAACTCATTTGAATAACTCATCTAGAGAATTTTCCAAATATTTTTTTGATGCAAAGAGTAACAAAGAAGGAAGCAAGCTTATTTTTTCAGGAGAAGAAGATAACAAAATAAAGATAAAAGAGATTAGTAATTTTGGATTTAGTAATCCAGAGATTATTAGTAACGCTATTATATCCTGGACAAGAGGTTTATATACATCCACTAGATCCAAAAGAGTACAAGAAGTTTTACCTAATTTTTTACCTTCTTTTTTAGGGCGTCTTTCAAAGACTGAAAATCCAGACAGGTGTTTTTATGAATTTGATGATTTATTACGTTCTCTTCCTTCAGGTATCCAACTCATATCATTATTAGATTCTCGTCCTGAAGTCATGGAAATAGTTATAAAGATTATAGATTCTGCAGCACTATTAACCAAGACAATGAAGAAATATCCAGCAGTTATAGAAGATTTAATAAACTCGGATTTTTTTCTTCCTTTAAAAGACAAAGCATCTTTATCAAAAGAGGTTCAAACTTTATCAAGCTTTGAAAGCAGCTTATCTAACTTACAATTATGGGTTAACAGTAAAAAGTTTCAAGCAGGAGTTCATCTACTAACTGGTTTAGCGGATGGTTTAGATATTGGAGTTTTTATTTCAGAAGTAGCATCGACAGCAGCGAATAAAACAGCATTTTGGTTAGAAGAAAATTTTATAGAAGAGTACGGGAAGATACCTTCTGGGAAAATATCCTTTCTTCTTTTAGGGAGGAATGGGAGCGGAGAAGCCATGCTGAATTCTGACCTAGACATTATTTTCATTTATGATGCACCAGAAGAAGGTTATTCAGATGGAGGCAAGCAACTTGATATAAAAAGATATTATAGTCGTTTTATCCAACGTTATTTAAACACCCTCACCTCTATTGGGAAGAATGGAAGGATCTGGGAAGTAGACATGAGACTTCGCCCTTCAGGAAATTCAGGTCCACTAGCAACCAGTTTAAGTTCTTTTATAAAGTATCAAAAAGAAGAAGCTTGGACATGGGAACATATGGCATTGACCAAAGCAAGAGTAATTTATGGAGATTTATCTCTTGAAGGTATAATCAAGGATATTCTTTCACAAGAAAGAGATAATAAGAAATTAAAAGAAGATATTATTTTAATGAGAGAAAAGATGAGTAAAGAGCATAGAGCTAAATCTTATCTTGATTTAAAACTTCTTCCAGGAGGAATGACTGACATAGAATTTATCGCTCAATATTTTCAATTAGCTTATTCATATAAAGCACCTAATCTTCTACAGAAGAACACCTTAGATACGATAAAGATTTCGGAAGAATTATCGATTTTAGATAGTAATGATGCTTTATTTTTAATTAATTTTTATACTTATATGATGTCATTACGCTCACTTTACAGTTTAAATTTTAGTTCAGGAGCTTATTTATCAACGACTATTAAGAAACGATTAGCAACAATAGCGAAAGTAAGGGATTTAAAAGAATTAGAAAGGAAAATTTTAGAAGACAGCCAAAGAACCCAGAAGATTTTTAAAGATATTTTTCATTTTTAATGTACTGGTTGACCGAAAAGGTTTTGCATAAAGAACATAGCAATAAAACTAAAGATCGCAGCAAAGAAAGGACAAGTTATCCAGCCTATTGCAACTTTTCCTAAGGAATTAATTTTCAATCCTCTCCCTTTTTGCAATAAAGCAATACCAACCACAGCCCCAATAACAGCCTCAGAGCTTGAGATTGGGACTAAAGGTATTGTTGGTAGACCATATTTAACAAGGAAATTATGTAAATTTTCGGAAGCGAACAAGAACATAACCAAAGAATGAGACATCACGACAACCCAAGCAGCTGTAGGAGATAGTTCCATAATATCTCGTCCAATAGTATTTATTATTTTTTTAGAATAGGTAAAAACGCCAATAGATATAGCAATACCACCTAATAAGAATAATTGTTGAGTTGAAGATAAGGATATGATTCCGAAAATTTTTATATCATTGAATGGAACAACATTAGTAAATACTCCCACAATATTTCCAATATTATTTGCGCCCAAACTATAGGCACCGAAAGCTCCTGTAAGGATTAAAGCAATTCTTACATACAAGTCTTGATATAATAAAGGCAAAGGGAAACGATGGAGGAAAAGTTTTACAACACTCATTAATATCATTGCAAATATAGCAGAGAGTAAAGGGCTAGCGATCCAAGCTCCCAATATTTTAAATAGAGCATATGTATCAATAGGCAATCCGACAAATAGATTCCAACCAATTATTCCGCCTACTATGGCTTGAGTAGAAGAAACAGGAAGACCGGTTTTAGTTATCATGAATATAGCGAAAGCCGCCGCCAATACAGCAACGAAAGCCCCAGCCATAGTATTGATTGATCCTAAGCTGGCAATAGTAGAAGCAGGTCCTGCGCCACCATAAACAGCGCCTAAGGTAATAAATATACTACAAATAATAGCAGCAGCAGTAAAAGAGAGCATTTTAGTACCAACAGCGGTACCGAATACATTACCCATATAATTTGCACCAGATGCCCAGCCTAGAAACAATCCACTACTCAAGTAAAAGAGGAAAACCAAGTTCATTTTAGATATCCGTTACAAATAACGTTTTATAGTATATATAGATAATTGATCAGCAACATCTTCAGCTTGATTTGCAATACTATCGATATCATCACAAAGCATTCGCATTTGAATTTTTCTGCTCAATTCAATATCAGGATTATCGAATATTTGACGTTTTAACTTTGTTCCTATCATATCGCCTTGCTTTTCAAAGAACATAACTTTATGTATGTGATCATTAACTTGAGATATATTTACGAAGAAAGCTCTTGTAGATCGCACTAAAGCTTCAACAGCATTTACAGAACTTTCGGATAATTCTTCATATAAAGTTTTCAAGTTTTCATTTATATCGATTTTTTCAATAGAAAACTGGTAAAGACGAGCTTCGAACATATTAACGATTTTATCTAAACCTTCCATTAGTTCTAAAACATCTGCTCGAGACTCAGGTATTAAAGTATGTTCATATAGTTTTGTTTCTATTGTTCTTCGCAACTGGTCATTTCTAGCTTCCAAAGCACTTACATTATTAAGTTTAGCTTCGAAATCATCATTATCACCAGCTTGCATATAATTCATTATAGCTTGATGGAATATAATAGCTGCTTCAGAAATATTATTTAAGAACTCTGTTATTTTTGCATTTAATTCTTTAGTTCTTTGAAATAATACTATTTTAGCATTAAGCATTTTTTTCTCCTTATGCTATGATTTATATTATATACTTATAATAGTTAAACAAATATTTAAAAATAAGCTATTTATTCTTAAGTAAAAAAAAATGTAAAAACTATATAAAAAGTATTGATATTTA
Organism: uncultured Alphaproteobacteria bacterium; assembly: GCA_944390645.1. Taxonomy (GTDB): domain Bacteria; phylum Pseudomonadota; class Alphaproteobacteria; order CACZRW01; family CACZRW01; genus RGIG5556. The sequence goes on from CALXRE010000051.1 coordinate 5,013, forward strand.
TTTTAAAATCTATCATTCTAAATGCATTGCATAAAGCAATAGAACTGCACAACTTTTAAATATTTTGGAGACAACTAATGAGTAACAAAATAAGTGATGATTACATCAGGGAAGCCGCTTATTTCATGTGGGAAAAAGACGGTCGTCCAGAAACAGATGGAACAGAATACTGGTTTAAGGCTATAGCAGAACTTAGCTGTTGCAGCAAGAAATCTTCTTGTTCTTCGAAAAAAGCGACATCATCTTCTGCGAAGAAAGCAGTAAAGAAAGTAACCTCGAAAGTATCAAAACCTGCTTTAAAGTTTGCGAGCAAGCTTGGGAAGAAATAAATACTTTTAGGTTTAAAACACGGGACTATGATCCCGTGTTTTTTATTGCGGTAAATATTATTCCAAAGACAGGTTTTTCTGCTTCGTATCTCATAATATCTTTTTTTTCTTCTATGATAGAGAAGCCAGCTAGCTTTAATTTATTTTCTATATATTTACGAGAATGCATATATCTTCCAGATTTTTCTAATTTGTATTTAGAGAAAAAAGAATTGAAAGAAGTAACTGTAAAAATAATTATTCCATTATTTTGAATATTTTTAGCCATTAATTTAAATAAATTTTCTAAATTTCCAAAATAAGTAAAGACATCAGCAGCAATAATACAATTAAAGATATGTTTATTATTTTGTAGGAACAAGATTAATTCTGAGGATATAAGTTTTTTATATATATTTTTTTCTTTTGCTTTTTTAAGCATTTTTTTGGATATATCTACACCAGTCAAAGAAATCATTGGATTAGTTTTATAAATTTTCATTCCACACAAACCGCTTCCACAGCCAGCATCAAGGATATCGGTTTTATTTTGAGCATATTTTTTCCAATTTTCACACACTAAGAAAGGAGATTTATATTCCAACTGAGCCAACACTGTTTCAAAAGAATCAGCAAAAGCATCGAATAGCTTTTCCACATAATTATGGTTTATTTGTTCAGGTTTTTTTATTCCTTTTATCCTTAGAGCAGCGGCAGTATGAAGAGCTATTGGATTTTCAGGATTATGTTTGATCCATTTTTTAGCAATTTTGATAGCTTTTTTATTTTCATTTTCCAAGGTCATCATATACAATTCAGTAGCAAGGTTTATGGCAATATCAATATTTTGTTTTTCTTCATTTATAATTATGTGCAAGTATTCATTTGCCGCCTTTTCATAATTTTCATCAGCATCATATATTTCAGCCATAGTATATCGTATAGTTAATTCATCGGGATATATTTTTGTAATTTTTATATATATATCCATAGCTTCAGGTATTTTTTTAAGCATATATAAAGAATTTGCTTTATTTATCATTGCAGGTCGATAAATAGAATCTAGAGCTAAGGCTTTATCCGCAAAAAACAAGGCCATTTCATAATTAGCCTTTTCATAAAAGTCGACAGCTTTATTATTTAGAGTATTAATATTTTCAGTTTTCATTTATTTATGTCATATTTTGTGTTTTATTTTAATTAAGCTTTGCATTTTTTCTTACACTGTTATATTACGGATTAAGGACAACAACAAGAGAGGTTTTGATCATGGAATTTATAGATACAGTTTTAAAAGTAACCTTTAACAGTGGTATATTTATTCCTGCGATTATGATAGGTTATTATTTAGCCTACCGTTCATTTTCAGCGTTTATTATTCCCTGTTTAATATTTGCCCTAGTTGATCATTTTTTAGTCCAAACACTTTATATTATAGACATTCAACAAAATGCTTTTGTTCAAATGGGAGCGAAGTTATCTCAAATAAATTGGGGAGACATTTTATTGAGGGATATATTTGAACATATAGTAGCCTTTTTTATTATTTCTCTAGTTTTCTCATTATTGATAAAGCTTTATAGAAAGCTCAAAAAATAGATTTTTAACCATTAAATAAAAAATCCCCTTTTAAAGAGGGGATTTTTTATTGACATTTTTTTATAAAACTGTTTTATATATGTCGTCAGTTTTTTAGCCGACTTAGCTCAGTTGGTAGAGCTACTGATTTGTAATCAGT
>CALXRE010000052.1 GCA_944390645.1 uncultured Alphaproteobacteria bacterium
AATAATTATAGCGATAGCAATAAAAATTCTGCAACATTTAATAAGTATGAATATTCCTTTTTTGACAGATATGTTGATAGAATTTGTACAATTTATAAAAGAGCAAGTCACTTCAGTAAAATAGCCGAATTTATTGACAAACATTATTGCTTATTATATATTATAGAAAAAATCAGCTATATCGGGTATTTAAAATGAAGAAAGAGATAAAACATTATACAGTATCAGAACTAGATGAAGAGATAAGAAAAGGCGTTCATAAATTTAATAATATACTAGTTACAGGAGAGATGAGAGATATAAATTGGTGTAATGTATCTTTTAATAAGACATTTTTTTTTGATATAAAAATTTCAGGCTATAATAATTTTTATAATCTTTGTTTTTTTAGAAGTCATTTTAATTGTATTTCTTTTACAAAAGAAAGTTTTTTTGATTTTTCATTAGTTAAATTTTTATTTGTTGAAGTTGATTCTCTAAGATTTGAGGAAGGTTCTAATTTTGACGCTTCATTTATTTCATCATTTAAGTTAAAGCTTTCTAATATAGAAGGTAAATATGGGTTACTATCAGTAAAGGATAGTTTTTTAGCTTATTTATCAACAAGCAGTAATTTAGCTGTTGGTAGAGTTAATTTTGATAATACCAAGCTAAGGAAGAGTGATATTAGCAGATCAGAATTAAAACAGATAGATGAAGCAGGCGGTCTAGCTTATATAGTAAAATTCAATGGCGATAGAGTAAAAATATTATAGTTTTAGATATCTAAGTCATCAATAAACTTGGCATGTTCTTGTATATATTTGAAACGGAGTTCAGGTTTAGAACCCATTAATTGTTCTACTATATCAGCAGTATATTCTGTTGCAGTTTCATCAGTTGGATCAGGCAACAAAACACGGATCAAAGACCTAGTTTCAGGGTTCATAGTTGTTTCTTTAAGTTGGAAAGGAGGCATTTCGCCTAATCCTTTAAAACGACTTATTTCTACTTTTGGATTATTTTTAAAGACATTTTTTAATATACGTTCTTTTGCCGCATCGTCAGCGGCATAAACAGACTTATCTCCTAAAGTTAAGCGGTATAAAGGAGGCATAGCTAAATATAGATGACCTTTAGCAATTAATTTTGGCATTTCTCTATAAAAGAGGGTCATTAATAAGGTAGCAATATGAGCTCCGTCGACATCAGCATCAGTCATTATAATAATTTTTTCATATCGTAAGGCGCTTTCATCGAATTTATCACGTCTTCCGCAGCCTAATGCTTCAGTAATATCTTTTATTTCTTCATTAGCAAAGATTTTATCTTCAGAAGCACTTGCGACATTTAATATTTTACCTCTTAAAGGTAGTATAGCTTGTTTTTCTCTATTTCTAGCTTGTTTTGCGGATCCCCCTGCAGAGTCTCCCTCTACAAGGAAGAGTTCAGTTCCTTCTACTTGTTTATGACTACAATCTGCTAATTTTCCAGGTAGGCGTAATCTTTTAGTTGCAGAAGCTCTAGCCATTTCATTAATTTTTTTCTTACGTTTACGCTCTTCAGCTCGATCTAAGATGTAAGATAGGAGAAGATTTGCAGATTTAGTATCTCCAGACAACCAATGGTCGAACATATCTTTCATAGCATTTTCTACTAATCTTGCAGCTTCAGGGGAAGCCAATCTTTCTTTAGTTTGACCCTGGAATTGAGGATTTTTCATAAACAAAGAGAGCATTATTGCTGCGGTTCCAGTAATATCATCAGCGTTTATATCGGTAGCTTTTTTATTACCAATCATTTCAGCATAAGAACGGATACTTTTAGTAAGAGCGGCTCTCATTCCAGTTTCATGAGCACCTCCCTGAGATGTATGGATAGTATTACAATAAGAATATACAAATCCATCATCAAAATCATCAGGCCAAGTAATTGCCCATTCTAAGTATCCCAAGTCATCAGGGAGATTAGCTTTTCCAGCAAAGGCTTTAGGAGTTACGGTTGGTCTTTGTCCGATTTTATAAGCAAGGAAGTCTTCTAAGCCATTAGGAAAATGTAAAGTATCATTTGCAAGGAGGTTATCTGTTTCTTTAATTAAAGCAGGAGCACATTTCCATTTTATTTCCACTCCACGGAACAAGAACGCTTTAGCTCTAGCCATTCGATATAAGATAAGAGGTTTAAAGTGGAGAGATTCGCCAAATATTTCTGTATCAGGCAAGAAAGTTATTGCAGATCCATTAGGTAAGTTTGTTTCGCCTAGATCTTCTAGAATAGAAGTAGGAATTCCTCGACTATAGGATTGTCGATAAAGGTGTTTATGTTTAACTACTTCAACAATTAGTTCGGAAGATAGAGCGTTAACAACAGATAGTCCTACACCATGTAATCCTCCAGATACTTTATAAGCACTGCTTCCGAATTTACCACCAGAATGGAGAGTAGTCATAATTACTTCTAGAGCAGATTTATCAGGGTATTTTGGATGTTTATCTACGGGGATTCCACGCCCATCATCTCTGATAGTTAAGTATCCATTATCTTTTATTTCTATTGATATAGTTTTTGCGAAGCCTGCTACGACCTCATCCATTGCGTTATCAAGTATTTCGGCGGCGAGATGATGATATGCGACTTCATCGGTTCCTCCGATATACATACCAGGACGCCGTCTTACTGGCTCTAAGCCCTCAAGAACTTCAATATCCTTTGCGGAATAATCGTTTTGAGATACAGCCGCTTTTTGAAAAAGGTCAGACATAATAGGAAGATTATATTAACGAGTTTTAGTTTGTGCAACCTAAAAATGACTAAATAAAGTAAAAAAAAGGAAGTTTAATACATGATATAGTATTAACGGAAACGTTGGATTTTAGGGTTAAGAAAAGTACAATTATCTTCTAATATTT
>CALXRE010000053.1 GCA_944390645.1 uncultured Alphaproteobacteria bacterium
CTTCTCCTGATACATTTTCCTTTGCTAAATTTGATACATCCCCTTTATTAACTCCTTCTTGCCCTTCTCCTGTTACTTTGCCTTCTAGATCTTCTATCATGGATCCTATCTTGTCCTCTGAAACAGCTAAACTCTCAGGCTCTATAACCTCTGGGGCTACTGGCTTCTCTTCTGTTGGCAAAATCCTCTCATAACCTTCATTAATATCTGAACTACTTCCTATCCTCCCATAAACTAACTTATCCATATACGGAACTTCCATTCCTCCTGGTTCTGATGGCCTAACTTTCTCTGGCTCAATATCTGCTCTTAAAATAGGTATCTCTGCTATTGATGCTTTATTTCCTTTATATGAACTATAAATATTCCAACTAATACCTGCTATAATCGCAAAAATTATTAAACTCGCTATCGTTATCGTTTGCTTCTTAGATGCCTTCTTCTTTACATGCTTAACCGAATCTCCTAAAGGATCTACGGATATCCTTTCTTTAAATTCTGAAAAAAAACTGTCTTGACTATCGTTCCTTTTGTTTTCTTCTACGTCAATGCTCATCTTTTTCTCCTTTAATCTATCTTTATCCCCAATATACTAAATCCTCTTACTATTACAAGTGTAAGCGCATAAATTAATGCTAACCTAGATTTCGATTCCTCTTCTTCTCTTAATGAAAGAAATCTCATCTCAACTTCTCCTCGGTCAACTTCCCATAATACTATAAATTGTTTGCAAAGATTAAATAAAGAAACTGGTTCAATCGTCATCTGCTTGATCAATAATATCTCTTCTTCTGAAACTAACTTACTTATATCACATCCTGAATATATTACTTTACCAAATAGCCTCTCTCCATGCTTTAAAACCGAAATACAACGATCGTAACTTTCTTTTATTATTTCTTTTTCTTCTTCTCTTCTTATTGGTAATACTGTCTTTAAAACTCTTTCTCCTAACAATATCTCCTCTAACTTCTCTTGCCAAAAACTATTCGATAACGAAAAATTAACAAAACCTTCCTTACTAATCTCTATCGATTTTATCCTCTTATCTCTTCTTAGCTTTTGCAAAAAAATAAATAAAATATTACTAGAAAAATCTCCTCGAAACCTATTGCCGTTTAACCTTATTTCTATCTCTTCTTCTGAAAAATACATTTCCTTAAAAATATCTCTTATCTCTCCTATAACATCTCCTTTCATACCTTTACCTCCGCATTGAAATATCGGCAATATTCTTCTGTTGCCGCAGCATCTGTTAATCCTGCTATATAATCACTTATTATAACGGCTTGTTCTTCTTTGCTCTTATCTTTTAACGTAGCCTTCTCTGAATAAAAAATATCTGGCTCAGAAATATAAAGATTAAATAAGCCTTTTATTATCCTCCCTCCCTTATTCGTAGCCCTACGAACTTTATAATGTCTATACATATGCGGAAATAAAAAATCTTTTATCTCTTTATCATTTCGTGACATCTCTTCAGAAAATGATATAACTCCTGTCGAAAATCCTCTTATATCATCGGAACTCTTTGGAGATAATTCTTTTATCCTCTTCCTACTCTCTAATACTACATCATTAACCATCGCATTAATTAAACGCCTATTAACTTCATGTACCTTTCGATAAAAATCTAAATTTGGATATAAATCCTCTACCTCTTTAAAAAATCTTCCAACAAACGAAACTTCACTTATCTGAGATGATGAAAAAAGACCTGCATATAAACCATCGGCTATATCATGACTGTTATACGCTATATCATCGCATAAAGAGGCTACTTGAGCCTCTGCACTCGGATAGGTGCTAAGAAAAAGATTGTGCTTCTGATTATATTCTTTGATATACCTTGGTATATCTTCCCCTACTAAAGGACCATTGTGCTTCGCTAAACCTTCTAATGTCTCCCAACTTAAATTTAAACCATCAAACTCTGCATAACTCCTCTCTAATTCCGTTACCGTCTTTAATGACTGTGAATTATGATCAAAACCTCCATAATCCTTCATGCATTCATTTAAAGCCTCTTCTCCTGCATGACCAAATGGTGAATGACCTAAATCATGTGAAAGGGCTAATGCTTCCGTCAAATCTTCATTTAATAACATCTCCCTAGATATAGATCTTGCTATCTGCGAAACCTCTAATGTATGAGTAAGTCTTGTTCGATAATCTTCATCCTCATGAACTACAAAAACTTGTGTTTTCCCCTTTAAACGACGAAATGCCGAGGCATGCAAAACCCTGTCCCTATCCCTCTGAAAACAACTCCTACCCTTCGTTAAAGGCTCTGAATAATATCTGCCCCTACTCTCTTTAGGATTACTCGCATAAACTGATATATTGCTCATTCTATCTCACCAATTCCTACAACGCTTTGTACTCTTCTCGTAACTCTCTGGAGTATCTATTTTTAAATTTTCTTCATCCTTGATCTTCATAAAAAACTCATTAATTGGCAATACTGCTCTTTGTATCTCTTCTACCATATCTTCTAATGCTTTTTTAGCTTCGTTCTCACTACTAACTAAACGAGGTAAAATTTGTTGCGAAACCTTATATGCTTCATCATGAACATATTTACTATAAAATCTTAATGTATCCCTATGTAAAAATACATGTTGATCTTCATGCTCTTTAATCGCCTTATACTCGCATGAACCTGGACGATACTTACGATCAATTAAAACGATTATTCTATCATAACCAAACTGGATTTTTACATTATCTAGTTCAACGCAATACTCCTTTATACCTAGTTGACTTATTTTACCTTTACCTTGTACCGATATCGAAGACGCGGCAAACGTTATTCCCCTTACTTGCGATGGAAGCTTAGGTCTATATCCTGTCTCTTTATATAAATAACTCTGAAAATTAGAATTACTCTTATTATTCAAATACTCTACATTGCCATAGTTCAAATCCATCTCTATAGGAACACTCCTTTGCGTACGTTGACATATTTCTGCTCCTTTACTGTCAAATATTGGAATAAAAACTATGCTTAAAAATATAAAAAAAATTTTTAACATATGCTTTCCTCTAATATCTTATTTGCACGCAATTTATGATTATTTAAAAAAAAAAAAAAAAAATGATTAA
>CALXRE010000054.1 GCA_944390645.1 uncultured Alphaproteobacteria bacterium
CTGTCGCTATCGCCTGCAATCCCGCAACCCCTGCTCCTAAAACTAAAAACTTCGCAGGAGCTATTGTCCCTGCAGCGGTCATCATCATCGGAATAGTCCTACCATATACTGAAACTGCATCTATAACCGCTTTATATCCCGATATATTACTTTGGGATGTTAATATGTCCATACTCTGAGCTCGCGAAATCCTCGGTATCTTCTCCATCGCAAAACTCGTGATCTTCCCTCTAGATAAACTTTGAATTAATTCTTTATGACTATTCGCTTCAAGATTAGATATTAATATCGTCCCTTCCCTAAGACTTGATAGCTCATCTATGCCTTCTTGCTGACTCATTGGTCGTTGTACTTTCATAATTATGTCTGCTGTCTTGCAAACCGTAGCATAATCTTTTACTATCCTTGCTCCTGAATGCTCGTAATCCTCGTCTCTAAAACCAGCTCCTATACCTGCTAACGTCTCTACTGTTACTATTATTCCTTTCTCCTTATATTTCTTAACTATTAAAGGTGTAACTGAAACTCTCTTCTCAAAAGCTCTCCTCTCTCTAGGTATCCCTATCTCCATATCTGTCCCTTCCTTTCCCTTCCTAAATATTTTATTCGCGATATTAACCTTCTTATTCATTCCTGTCATTGTTATTTTTATCGCTCTTTTCTCTCTTTATTTCTTTTTTATAAAATTTATACTTTATTAACTTTCATGTACTATTTAACTTCATTTCTTAAACTGTAAGGATCGCTTAAAATGCCTAGTATCGGAATGATGGTCGCTGTCGCTTCTGGAGGGGCTATAGGAACTCTGGCTAGATACTTAACTCTAATCGCTTTTAAACCTTTATTAGGAAAATTCCCTATCGAAACTATAATCGTAAACTTCTTCGGCTGCTTCTTAATGGGATTATTAATCGAATTATTCTCTTTAAAACTAAATGTATCCCAAGAATTAAAAACTTTCCTTACTGTCGGAATATTAGGAGGATATACCACTTTCTCTAGTTTCGCTCTAGATGTGGCTTCTCTTTCAGAAAAAAATCAATTCTTTGACGCTTTTATATATGCTCTTCTTTCTATATCCTTAGCCCTTCTAGGTTTCTTTACCGCAATGTATGGTTTGCGCTTCTTCTTCAAAGCTTGAATATCTATCTCAAATGTAATAACCTCTCTCAAATTAATTTTTTAATTTCTATTTTTGATGGCTTAATTATGAATAAAATAAGAACTAGATTTGCTCCTTCTCCTACTGGCTCTCTACACCTAGGTGGCGTTAGAACTGCTTTCTATAATTGGCTCTTCGCTCGCCAAAATAACGGAACTTTCGTCCTACGTATCGAAGATACTGATGCAGAAAGAAGCACCGAAGAATCCGCTAAAGGAATTATCGAATCTATGAAATGGCTTGGTCTTAATTGGGATGAAGGTCCTTTCTTTCAATCAGAACGCCTCGCTATCTACTTCGATCACTTAGAAAAATTACGAAAAAACGGTTTCATTTATCCTGCTTTCGATACTCAACAAGAACTCGATGAAATGCGTGAACTTGCTAAAAAACAAAAGCGAAACCCTATATATGATCGAAGAGCTCTTAAACTTACTGATTACGAAATAAAACAAAAAATGGATGCAGGAGAACCTTTCGTTTGGAGATTTAAAGTCCCTGATTCTGAATTCACAGAAATCCCTGAACTCTTAATGGGAGAACAAGACGATCATAAAATTCGTAATGCTACTATCGGTGATTTTATAATTACTAGACCTGGAACTAAAAATAATCCTGGTATGCCTCTTTATAACTTCGCTTGCGTAATCGACGATGCTTTAATGGAAATATCTCATGTAATTAGAGGTATGGAACACTTACCTAATACTCCTAAACAAGTCCTCCTATATAAAGCTTTGGGGTATAATGTTCCAAAATTCGTCCATTTACCTATAATTATGAAAAATAATAAAAAAATGAGTAAACGAGATAAAGATTATGATCCTAACTTCCCTGTCAGCATCTTAGAAAGAAGAGATCTTGGTTACTTGCCTGACGCTACTCTTAACTTTATTGCTCTCTTGGGCTGGTCTCATCCTCTTTCTAAAGAGCTACTAACTCCTTTCGAAATCCTAGAAAACTTCTCTCTTGACCGTCTTAATAAAGCTAATCCTAATTTCGATGAACAAAAATATCTCTTCATTAACGGATGGCACGTTAAAAACCGAAATGATGACGAACTAGTACAAATCGTATCTCCTTTCTTACAAAAAGCTGGATATGATACCTCTAAATACAATAAAGAAAATTTAGAAAAAATGATGGCTATGGAAAAAGAAAGATGTCATTTATTGGCTCAATTCCCTGATGCCTTAAACTTCTTCTTTGTAGCTCCTGAAACTTACGAAGAAAAAGGTATCCGAAAATCTTTCTATCAACCTCAAGCCGATCTCATATTACAAACTACTGCAAAAATGATCGCTTCTCTCGATGATACTGAAATGAATAAAGCTTCTTTGGACTCTAAATTAGCAAATATGGTCATGAATCTGGAAATAAAATACGGTATCGTAGGTCCTATCATTAGGCTTGCTATTACTGGTAAAACTAAAACCCCTGGATTGGCTGAAATAATTGAAGTGTTAGGAAAAAATGAAACTATTAACCGGTTGGAAAAAGCTAGAGTGTTTATTAAATCTCTTCCTCCTCTACCCATCGATGAGGCTTCCTAAATTCTTTATCTTTAACATCTTCTTAGAACTATCTTTTACTACTTCAAAGTTTGGACGGAGCTTTTCTCCTGCTAAACTTTTTATATCTGCCATCTTGTCATTAAATGTATTCAAATTATTTAATGCTAATTCGTCACTTCCTGTTATCTCTTTCGATAAATTAACACTTGCTTCCCATGTACAGGCAAAATTATAGGCTATCGAAAACGCTATATCTGCATCACATAACATCGCTGCTATCTCTGCTAAATTCTTATTTGATAATAATGGGTTAAAAACTTCTGTAACCTCTGTAAATACTGGGGGACTCTTTAAAATACCTCGTTGATATAACAAAATATCCTTTAAAAAATCAGAGGCCGTTTGTATATCCGTGGCATAAACTATTGCTCTTACTTTCTTAATAAATTCTTCTGCTTCTAAACCCATATGTCTCTTGATAATGGGGGTTACTATATCTACTGATATCTTCTCTAAACGATAGGGAATGTATTCTCCTTTTTCAACATTACCTGTACCGTCATGACCTATATCATGAATTAATGCCGAAAATAAAAGAAACGCCTTATCTTCAACTGAAAAATCTATCTCTTTATATGCTTCATTAATCGAAAGTAAAAACATTGCATTAAGTACTACTTCCTGCATATGTCTATAATTATGATAATAATTCTTACAACCTGAAAATACTATCTTCTTTCCTTCATATAATACTTCTGTATGCTTATCTATATGATTACTTATATCTCTAGATATCTTTAAAAAAAACGAATCCTCTGAAATACCTATATGGGAAAAACACGTCTTCATAATTTGCCAAGTCTTATCTGGAATATCTTTCCTGGCTAGCAGCTGAAGAATAAAGCCCATCGTATTCCCTTGGGCTTGTATACTTTGCTCCTTATTAAAAACAAAAGGCACTTTCGTTACATCAAGTAATGCTCTTTCTGACATAATAGAAACCTTATTTAATCCTCTTTTTTATTCCTTGATTAACATTATTTCCTTTGTAAGTCATCATAAAACCTTTAAACTCTTTAGCTAAATAATATTAATTTTAACTCCTGAGGAAAAAATATGGAAAAATTATCCGTATATATGATAACAAAAAATAGTGCTAAACGCATAGAACCTACTTTAATCGCAATCTCTAAAGTCGCTGATGAAATTATTATCTTAGATAGCGGAAGCTCTGATAATACTAAACAAATAGCTGAAAAATTCGGAGCTCACTTCTCTTTTAACCAATGGAAAAGCTTCTCGGCTCAAAAAAAAGAAGCCGAAAAATTATGTACTTATACTTGGCTGCTAAACCTCGATGATGATGAAGTATTATCTCCTCAACTAATAGAAGAAATAAACACTTTTAAATTAAATCCTAATTTCGATGCTTGCTCTTTTAAAATCGGAGATATGTTCCCTGGATATACTAAACCTAAAAAATGGGGACGAACTTATAATATTATTCGAATGTATAATCGAAATTATGCTCATATGCCAGATGACTATACTAAAGATAGAGTTGTAATAACTAAACAAAATCCAAAAATAAAATATTTTAATAACTTCATCTATCATTATTCTTTCCAAAATATTACTACTCTAATCTCTAAACTTAATTATTTCACTGATGAAGTCGTTAATACTATGATCGCTAAACAAAAAAATTATTCTAAATCCCGATTAATTACTGAATTCCCTATTCAATTCTGTAAATACTACTTTTTAAAACGATACATTTTTAATGGTTATTATGGATTCATTGTTTCTGTAATATATGCCTTCTTCCGATTCATAAGAATCGCAAAATATTTTCAAAAAATACTTTTAACTAAATAATCATGTATAAACTAAATTACCAATTCCTTATTAAAGAACTTAAAAATCTTCTCTCTGATGCAGAAAAAAAAGCCCTCGATTTCTACTACAATGGCTTCTCTGTAGAAATAAAACCTGATCTATCTCCCGTAACTGAAGCAGATAAATCTTTGGAAACTTTAATTCGAAATGGTCTAAAAGATATAACTCCTAATATCCCTGTCATCGGAGAAGAAGGTAATAAAAATGCTGATATCTCTAAAGGTATTTTTTGGTTGTTAGATCCTATAGATGGAACCAAAGAATTTATTAAACATAATGGTGAATTCACTATTAACTTAGCTTTAATCGTAAATAAAAAACCTGTATTCGGTATCGTATGCGCACCTGTATTATCTGAATATTATTACAATATAGAAAAAAAACTCGCCGTATTCTCTAACAAAATCGGCGAAAATGAAACATTGTTAAAAGTACGAAAAATACCCCAAAACCCTGATGAACGTATCATTCTCATAAGTAGATCTATTCATCGCGAAAAAGAATATTTAAACCTATTACATTCTCTTAATTATGGAAAAAAAATACCTCTAGGTAGCTCTTTAAAAATATGTCATATCGCTAGGGGAATCGCTGATATATACCCTTTATCTCCTAATACTCATGAATGGGATACCGCCGCTGCCCATGCTATCCTTAATGCTGCCGGAGTACATATATATAATTGCAAAACTAAAAAAGAACTTGCTTATGCAAAAAAAAATTTCCTAAACCCTTTACTCTTGGCTTCTAACTTTAATTTCTTTAATTAAAAAAGGGGAGTTTTTTTTCTTATTCTCCCCTTCTTCCCCCTCTTACTCTGATCGCAAAAAATATTAAAATATTCTCGCTTCCCCTTTTTTTCTTTAATTTAACATCTTTATTCTTTTTTGTAAATATTTTTGTATATTTTTTAAGCTTGTACTAGTTCTCTTTTATATTATTATCTCTTCCATATATTTATTTTACTTATATGGAGTTAGACTTGAACTTCTTTAAAGCTATGTTTTCTTTCTCTGGTCACATTAACCGTCCTCTATATTGGAAATACATGATTATAGCTATATGGATACCTTTGTTGTTCCTATGGGGCGTAGCCGTGCTATCTGGTTTCTATCAACCAAGTATACGAGGAATCGTTATCGTAATCCCTGAAAATCCTTCCTCTTTCGATTTCTTAACCGTAATACTCGGCATATATTGTATTTTTGCTTTAACTTGGGGCGCTTTCGCTTTAATGGTAAAAAGACTTAGAGACTTTAGCGTAAGCCCTTGGTTCTCTTTACTGTATATCTTATTCCCTGGAATAACTATGCCTATATATGGTCTCTTTCCTACAAATATTGATATATATAAGTATTAGTCCACAACCGTAATATATAACGTGTTCGTATTACCTTTATGCGAAAAAGGTATACCCGCTGTAATTATTATCTTATCTCCTTCTCGCGAAATACCTGCTTCCTTTACACTCTTTATCGCCGTCTTACCTATATCATCAAATGTATGTAAGGGATCTTCAACCCTACGAGATATAACACCCCAAACCAAAGACATCCTTCGAGATACCTTAAGATAAGGAGTAATACTTAATATCGGTAAACATGGCCTCTCTTTCGCAGCCCTTAAACTGGTAGAACCAGACTCCGTATATGTAACTATCGCTGAGGCTCCAGGTAAATTCCTCGAAACTTCTCTTGCTGAAAACGTAATCGCTTCTTCTATCTTTAATAAACCTCTTTTCTCAAAAAAAGCATCCTTGCCTTGATATAAACTTATTATATCATTATACATAGGTATACTTTCTACATTCCGAATAACTTTATCCATCGTCCTAACAGCTTCTACTGGATATTTACCTACCGCTGTCTCCCCAGAAAGCATAACAGCATCTGCTCCATCAAGTACTGCTGTCGCAACATCTGATGCCTCTGCCCTCGTAGGCGTTGGATTATTTATCATAGACTCTAACATCTGTGTCGCTACTATTACTGGCTTGCCTGCTTGACGACAGGAATAAACTATCTTCTTTTGTAAAACTGGAACTTGCTCTATCGGTAATTCTACTCCTAAATCTCCCCTCGCAACCATAATCCCATCTGAAAGCTCTATTATCTTCTCTAATGAATCTATCGCTGATGGCTTCTCTATCTTACTTATTATCCAAGCCCTGTCCTTTATTATTAACCTAGCCTGCTCTACATCCTCTGGACGTTGCACAAATGAAAGACCTATCCAATCTACTCCAAAATCTAATGCTAATTCTAAATCTTTTAAATCCTTCTCTGTTAACGATGAAAGCGGTAAACTAACTCCTGGAACATTAACTCCTTTATGATCTGAAAGTTCTCCTCCTACTTCAACCTCAACATCGGCATAATCAGATCCATATTCTAATACCTTTAACCTTATCTTCCCATCGTTTAACAACAATGGCATACCCTTATACATTACTGAAAAAATCTCTTTATGCGGAAGATTAACCCTACTCGTATCTCCTTCTTCCTCTTTCATATCTAAACGAAACTTTGATCCCGAAGATAAAAATATACTACCTCCTTTAAAACTACCTATTCTTAACTTCGGTCCCTGCATATCAGCTAAAATACCTAAATCTTTACCTATTTCTTGTGATATCTCCCTGATATACTTAACGTTACGCTCATGACTACAAATGTCTCCATGGCTGAAATTTAAACGAAAAACATCTGCTCCAGCTAAAGCTAAATCCTTGATAACCTCTTTGTCTGAACTAGCTGGACCAAGAGTTGATACTATCTTCGTAAAACAATCTATCTTTGAAAATTTATCCCTAGAAATACTCGATAACGAACCGCTAATCATATCTTTTCTACCAAAAATTCTACCGTAGCCTCTATCGTTTCTTGAGGCCCTATACTTTTAATACCTGTACCTGTAACACCTCTCGAAGCTAAATTAAATGCGTCCGTAGAACTGGTAACTGGCTCTACTGAAAAATAATTCTTATTCTCTGGAATGAAAACTATTACATGATTAAATTCTTCATATGCTTTAACTCTTAAATGTAACTTCTGTGAAGGCCACGTCAATTCTGCCTCACCCTCAAACCCACCAAAAGATGTGTCTAAAACCATTCCATTTAAAGCCCTTCCTTCCTCAAAAGACCAATCCGAAGAAACTTTATACGGCTTGTCTCTTAATGGAGTCCCCATATGCTCCCATACATTCTTATTATGCATCTTTAAAATAACATCTTTACTCTTTGGAAAAAATGGATGAACTCCCATCGCACACGGCATCGGTAAAAGTCCTGTATTCTTTAAGGATATATGTATCATAAACCCTTTTTCTAAAACTTTGTACGTTACCTCTGCTTCATATACAAACGGAAAACCTGTCTTGCCATCATGATTATAATATAACGTAACCCCTGTCGAATCCGAAGATTTAACCGTCCAAACATTCCTCCAACCATCTCCATCTAATGGCTCCTTATCAAACGATACATTCGCTGGAACTGTACGTTTTATACCCCAATAAACAAAAAAACCTTCATGAATATGGCTTACGTATGGCAAAATAGGATACATAGCAAAATTATTCGCTTCCCTATCGTTTAGGGCTTTCTCTGTCGCAGGCCTCATAACGTCAATAGTTTTATCACCATTAACAAACTTAAAATATGCTAGTGATGCTCCTGCTTCCGGAGATACTGCTATCTTTACGTTAGAATTACCAAGCTCTATCATCTTGTTCCCTGCCATCTCTTTCGCCTATAACTTCATTTATACGTATAATAATATATACATAAACTTTTTTTCTTTTTTAATCTAATCATTGTTATTAACTTCTGCAACACAATAGTTATATTTATTCAAAAAAACTATCTCAAGCTAAAAACATCTTTCTCTCTTCGTTTAATGCAAAAAAATTATGAATATTCTTCCTAACTTCTAGTCTGGCTGCCGATAACGCTAAATGATACGCTAAAAGACGTTGATCCTTATTCTCTTTCTCTCTTAATGCAGATATCTCTGCTAAACCTGTTCTCGCCTTCATATAAACTGACGTATCCTTCTTTATATCTTCTATATCTATAACTTTTTGATAATACCCTTGCGCTTCTTCTAACCTACCTTCTGATAAACTTATCTCTGCAAGCTGTATAAACGATCCTCCATGCTCTGGAAATAATCCTAAACCTTCATTAGCTTTGATATATGAAAGATCTATATCCTCTGCAAATAAAATCCTAGATTGAATCAATTTTAAATCTGCTGCTTCAGAAAGAAACTTTAACGATAAATGCCCCTTCGGAAGTCCTGTGGCTTTGTTCTGCTTATATAAAGAATAGCTATCAAATACTTCCATAAATAAACTTATATCTCCTTTAGATAAAAATCTCATAACTTCCTTATCTGTATGCGGAATTACATAGGTATTTATCTGACCACTATACCTTGATACTCCTTCAGAAATATTAAACTCTTCTAAAATCTTTAAATAAAAATCTGCTGCCTCTTGAAGCATTCTACTATCTATATTCGGATTCAATAATTTCGTAGAAGCTAATATCCTTGATATCTGTACTTCACTAAGTCCTTGACGGTACATCGTAATAATCGAAAATAATAACGTAGATATCTCTTGTCGGGCTTCATCTCCATAAAACATACTCGCTATGCTCTTTGACACCCCTATACTCGATGAATATTGATCCATCGGCTCTGAAAAACCATCCCTCTTCCAGTCCATCGAGTAAACTCTTTCTATAACATTCTCCCTGATAGTAAAATCTTCCGCTTCCACTGAAACCTTAGATACTTGTATTTTTTCTCCTCTATTCTGAACTTGCTTATTCTTAAAAATTTCCTCCCGAGAATCCTTCTCTTGCTTGCTCATAACTGAAGGGGTCTTGGCTAAAACCTCTCTCTTCTGCTTCCCTCTAAACAAACCTCTCTTACGAAAAAGTTTAAATATAAATCTTATTACTACCAATATAACAAAAACTATTATTGCAATTATAATTAATAAATTCGAAAATATGTACTCTGATGCTTGGGGATACATACTATTATCTAAACTTTCTTCTGAAATACTTGTAAGCTCTCTATTCGCTTCTTCTTGATTATACATATTTTCTTCTCCCAAAATAGCCTTTCGGCTACATATCTTTATAAACGATCTTTACCTTTATGTTAAGTTCTTAGAATTGCTGCTTGTGGTTTTATTTTTATGTTGTAATCTATATTTGCTAATGATTTGGTAAATATATGCAAAAATAATATCATATATTTATAACCTTTTAAAAAAGGACTTAAATTATGGGATATATAGAAAAACGAAAACGATTAAAAAGAGAAAACACTATTATCTCATTACTAATTATTTCTTTAACCGTATTATCTTTATTGCCATTCTTAGCTTCCATAAATTGGAAATTCGACTTCTTCGGAGAACTACGCTTTTATTATATCTTAATCGCTACGCTTATTTTTATTTATTGTATTTGCCTAAAAAAATGGACTTTCTTTACTCTTTCTATTCTCATCATTATCGCTAATGTTGCCATATTATACGCTTATTCTGGAAGACCTTTTAATCAAAATATTCATCAATCTAAATCCGAAACTATATCTATGCTTCTTTATACCCTTGATCAACAAAGTGAAAATTATCAAGACTTACAATATATCCTTGATTCTTATATCCCTGATATAGCTTTAATATTCTCTCCTAATCCGCAAAATAATCAAAATTATTCTAATAAAAATTATCCTTATGCTAAAAACACTATAACCGAAAATAATAAACTCATTTATATCCTATCAAAATATCCCTTTATTAATAGTGGAACTCTAAGCGATAAAAAAGGAATTATTGCTCCTTGGATAACCATAAATCTAGCAGAAAAACCCCTATCTATTGTAAGTGTGTTTCTAGATTCTCCTTGGAAAAATTATGAAAAATATCAAAACGCTAGACAAAATATCTTGGCTCTAGCTGAATTCTCTAAAAGTCGAGATGAACCAACTATCCTCGCTGGAAACTTCTCTGCTACAGCGGCAAGTGAATTACTACAACCTTTATCTTTTATCGCAGATCTACGCCCTATCGAAGGATTACAACCTGTTTATCCTTCTTTTCTGCCTTTTTTCCTACGTTTTAATACTAAACATGTTTATGCTCATCCTGGTATAGTCGTAGATAATGTAAAACAAATATCAACTTCTGAAAACTTAACTATTCCCTTGATGATAAAAGTTAAGCCCTTGAAAGAACTTCAATAATTAGAGGAAACAATGATTCCAAACCCACTTGATTTCCAAGAACTCTACAAAACTTGTGATGATGAATTAAATCAATTTAGAACAACTTCTGAACTTGAATATTTAGATTCTCCCTTAGGTCAAGAACGAGCTTTAGCTGCTATTGATTTCTGCATCAATGTCAATTCTGATGGCTACAATCTTTTCTGCGTAGGACCAGAAGGAACTGGAAAAACAAGCTTAATAAAACGACAACTAACTAAAGCCGCTAAAAAAAGAAAAACTCCTGATGATTGGTGCTACATAAATAATTTTGAGGCTCCCCATAAGCCAAAAGCTTTACGCTTACCTCCTGGAAAAGGTGGTGTATTTGCAAAAGATATTGAAAAACTATTAGAAAGCTTAAAAGTCGTAATCCCTGCTGCTTTCGAAGGCGAAGAATATAAAAATCGTTTGAAAGTAATAGAAGAACATTTTAATGATCAAAAAGCTTCTTACTTCAATGATTTACAACTAAAAACAAAAGGAAAAAATGTTTCTGTACTCCGTATGCCTGTCGGACTGGTCGTTGCACCTACAAAAGACGGTGAAGTTATAACTCCAGAAGCTTTCGATAACCTACCTGAAAACGAAAGAGCAGAAATCCTAGAAGATTTAAATAAAACTCAAAAAGAATTAGAAATAGCTGTAAGAGATGTTCCTAAATGGGAAAAAGAACAAAGAGAAGAAATAAATAAACTTAATGAAGAAGTGGCTAATTTCGCAGTAAGCCATTTAATAAATTCTTTAAAATATAAATATCGTGGATTAAAACCTGTTACTGAATATTTAAAAGAACTCAATAAAGACATTATACAAAATGTTGTATTATTCTTCCGTCCTGAAGAAACCGTAGAAGATAGTGATGAAGATGCCACTACTCCTTCTCAGCCCATAAATTTACCAGAAAAATTATCTGATGGTCCTTTACGGAGATATTGCGTAAACGTAATGGTAAAACATGAAAAAAATTCTGGTGCTCCTATTATTTTCCTTGATAACCCTACCTTACCTAACCTTGTCGGAAGAATGGAAAGAGTTCAACAATCTGGATCCTTATTCATGGACTTTAATCTTTTAAAACCTGGAGCTCTACATCAGGCAAATGGTGGATTCTTAATTATGGATGCCAGAAATATTATTTCTCATCCTCCTGCGTGGGAAGCTTTAAAAAGATCTTTACGCTCTAAAAAAATATCCATGGATCCTCCTGGAGAAGAAAGTAGCGTTATTAGTACTGTAATCCTAGATCCAGAACCTATTGATGCCGATTTAAAGGTAATTCTTATTGGTGAACCAGATCTGTATTATCTGTTAGCTGATAGCGACCCTGAATTCTCTGAACTCTTTAAAATCGAAGCTCATTTTACCTCTTCTATGGATAGAACTCCTGAAAATGTTAATAAATATGCTAGATTGATCGCCGACTTAACAAAAGATAAATCTTTAAGAGCGATGAACAGAGCCGCTGTAGCTCGAGTCATAGAATATTCTTCTAGACTGGTTAGTGATAGTAGAAAACTTTCAACCCATATTTCTCAAATAAGCGATGTAGTTAAAGAAGCTGATTATTTTGCCAGAGTAAGTAACTCTAACACTATTGGAAGAAATCATGTAGAACAAGCCCTAGAAGCTCGCGATAAAAGAGCTGATCAATTACGCGAAATCTTAACAGAGCAAATCCGAAGAGGTATCATAATGATCCAAACTCAAGGTGCTGTAATAGGGCAAATTAATAGTCTCGTTGTATATGAAGTAGCTCATTTTAGCTTCGGTAGACCAAGTAAAGTAACTTGCCAAGTACGCATCGGTAAAGGCGAAATAATCGATATCGAAAGAGAAGTAGAATTAGGTGGTCCTTCTCATACAAAAGGTGTACTTATCTTGTCTTCTTTCTTAGCTTCTCGCTTTGCTAAAGATACTCCTTTATCCCTTGAAGCTAGCTTGGTATTCGAACAATCTTATGGTGAAGTCGATGGTGATTCTGCTTCTTCTGCAGAGTTATATGCTCTATTGTCCGCTATCGCAGAAGTTCCTATTCGACAAGACTTAGCTGTAACTGGATCTGTAAATCAATTCGGTCAAATACAAGCTATTGGTGGAGTAAACGAAAAAATTGAAGGTTTCTTCGATATATGCAAAATCCAAGGTCTAACCGGAACTCAAGGAGTACTAATTCCTAAAACTAATGTACCTAACTTGATGTTGCGCCAAGATGTATTAGAAGCCGCAAAAAATGGCTCTTTCCATATATATCCTATAACTTCTATTGATGAAGGTATCGAATTGTTAACTGGAATTCCTGCTGGAAAACTAAATGAAAATGGTGAATACCCTATCGGATCTATAAATAGAAAAATCCAAATCCGTTTGAAAAATTTTTACCTTAAAAACTCTAATGCTACTCTCCAAAATGGAGAACGGGATAAAGAATAATGTCTAATAATCTTTTCTCTATAAAAAATATAGCCTTAGCCTTAGATGCTTCTCCTTATAGTATTGCTGCTCTAGATGAAGCTGTCCTCCTTGCTGAACGCCTAGATGCAAAACTTACTGCTATTTGTATCGAAGATATAAATATGATAAACGCAATCCAACAACCTTATTCCTTAACTGTTACTCCTTTCTCAAAAAGCCTAAAAATTAATAAAGATAAAATGATCAATGATATGATGAAAGTCCAAACAGGCGCCGTACAAAAGGCTTTGGATTATGCTACTAAAAATCATAAAATAAAATATGAACTGATCGTTAAACGCGGTATCATCGCTGATGAAGTAATTAATGCAGCTAAAAATGCTGATATCCTTATTTTAGGTTGGGCTGGTTGGAAAGCTGCTGATTTCTATTTCGCTAGCTCATCTTTCGGAAAACATTATCGATTCGACTTCCCTGTCAATAAAGCGGTAAAAATAGGATCTTCTGTATGCTCCATAATCGAAAAACTTAATGTCCCTGGATTGGTACTCCATAACTCTATTAGTGACTCTTGCTCTATGTCTGTATATTATGACGGAACTAAAGATGCTTTAAAAAATCTATATATGGCTGAAGAAGCTTTTAGACTCTTATTCTCTTATTGCTCAACAAATCAAGAAAAACATGCTTTCGAAGTCCTAATTACTGAACAATCTTTAATGCAAGATGTAAAACAAATCCTAAAACAATTTAACCTTAAAGCTTCTGTCATTATCCTAGATAAAAACAAACCCCTAGAACAAATGGCTCTAATCGTTAAAGCAAGTAAAACTAATCTCTTAGTAATCCATTCTAATAGCTCTATCCTAAAAAATACTAAAATAGCCCTACGAGAATTCGATGCCGTTTCAACATCTATCTTAATAACTAAATAATAAAAAAAGGCTCCCTAAAAAGGAAGCCTCTCTTAATAATCCCTTTAATCCTCTATCTCTTAGAGAATTGGAAACTACGTCTAGCCTTAGCTTTACCATACTTCTTACGCTCAACAACTCGAGAATCTCTCGTAAGAAATCCTGCTTTCTTTAATGATGTATGTAACTCTGGCTCAAATAAATCTAAGCAACGGCTAATCCCATGACGAACTGCTCCTGCTTGCCCAGATAAACCGCCTCCTTTTACTGTACAAACAACATCAAACTGACCAACTCTATTAGATACAACAAATGGTTGATTTATTATCATCCTTAAAACAGGACGAGGAAAATATACTTCTAAAACCTTACCATTTACAGTAATATCTCCTTTTCCTTGTTTTAACCATACTCTAGCTGTTGCATCCTTACGACGACCTGTCGCATAAGATCTTCCATATTTATCTTTCTTTGGCTCCCTCTTCTCCAAAGACGTTACTGCCTTCTCTTTCTTTGTTGCCTTCTCTTTGGCAGAAACAGCCTTCTTAAGATCCGAAAGAGATTTTATTTCTTCGCTCATCTTTAGCTCCTTTTATTCTTTGTATTCATAGAGGCTATATCCAAAACTTCTGGTACTTGTCCCCCATGCGGATGTTCTGATCCTGCATAAACATGTAACTTCGTCATCTGTGCCCTTCCAAGCTTATTACGAGAAATCATTCTCTCTACTGCTTTGATAATAACCCTTTCCGGATGCGCCTCTAACTGCTTACCTGCTGTGATCCCCTTTATCCCTCCAGGAAAACCTGTATGACGGTAATACACTTTATCTGCAAGCTTATTGCCTGTAAGATGAACCTTCTCTGCATTGATTACTATTACATTGTCTCCACAATCTATGTGGGGCGTATATGTCGGTTTATGCTTGCCTCGTAAAATCTTCGCTATCTGACTCGCTAAACGGCCAAGAACTAAACCTTCGGCATCTATAAGATACCATTTCCTTATAACCTCGGACGGTTTGGTTGATATTGTTTTCATCTAAAAAATACCTTCTTATTTCTTTTCTTTTTAAAAAAAACTTAAAAAACTAAGGGTTCGTGATTATGACACAATATTATTTTACGTCAATACAAAATAACTATTATTTATCAATATCTTATAATATTGGTATTATAATACCCTCGAAAAACCCTACTAAAACTCTGATATAAAAACTATATTCGCAAAATAAACTACTTTTCTCCTTTTTATTCGCAAAATGCAAAATTTAAATTGTTAATAAATTATTAATATAATCAAATCATAATCTTAGAAAATTTTTTTCAGGCACTCGTCTTGCTTATATACCTTTATTGGAACAAAAAACGATAAAGGTAATATTGCTATGTCTATTCATTATAACGCTGCAATGGAAACTCTCGCTATACTGAAAAGTATGGAATTAGTTGCTGTCCCCCTAGAACCTTCTGAAATCATGCTGAAAGCTGGCGTGAGAGCGGGTAAAGTAGACGAAAAAACTGTAATCAAAATCTATAATGCTATGTTACAAATGGCCGCTCAAGACGAACCTACTACTATCTCTTGACCAATTATTAATATGCCTTTTCTTTCTCTATTGACAAAAAAAACTGTCTTTTTCCTCTTTTTTGTGGTATATATACATATTCTTGCGGTTTCTGCTAACTGGCTTTGTAATCCCGCATGGTTTAACTCTTAACAAAAACAGTTCTTTTAAATATCGGGAAAAGTTCTGTTTTGTTTTGTGGTTTTTTGTTAATTTTTCCGATAAACAGAGAAAAGCATGGCTAAAGATATGTCTTATAATCCTGGTGACTTCGTGGTGTATCCTACTCATGGAGTCGGTAAAGTATCTGATATAACAAAAGATAGTGTGGCTGGACATGAATTAGAACTTATTGTCGTTAATTTCGATAAAGATCGTATGACTCTTAGAGTACCTCTAACTAAAGCTAAACAATCAGGACTAAGAAAACTTTCTACTAAAAATATTATGAGCTCAGCTCTTACTACTTTAAAAGGAAAACCTAAAGCTAAAAGAACTATGTGGTCTAGAAGAGCTCAAGAATATGAAGCTAAAATAAATTCTGGAGATCCTGTATCTATTGCTGAAGTCGTTAGAGACTTACATAAATCTTCAGAACAAGCTGAACAATCTTATTCTGAACGCTTGATATATGAACAAGCTCTTGATCGTTTAGCTAGTGAGTTCGCTGCTCTAGAAAAAATTACTACTGGAGAAGCTACAAACAGAATTACAAAATTGCTTTCTCCTGGAAGCTAATTAATATCCTTACTAAGATCTAATATGCGTGCAAGAAATTAACTTTTCTTTCACGCATATTATGTATATATCTCTCTTATGATGCAAAATCGAACTGAAAAAAATTTTTCTGCTATTATACCTTCAAATAAACGTATCTGGGCTATTGGTGCCGTTTATGGCGATGCTTCTCGTCTATCTATTCTCCATCAAACCATTATCTCTCTTTATAATCCAAACGATATTATTCTTTATCTAGGAAATCTTATGGGTTACGGTCCAGATGTCGGTGGTGTTCTTGATGAAGTTTTCTGTTTCCGAAAAATATTAATTGAAAAAATGGGAACTAAACCTCAAGACATCATTTACTTACGTGGACAACAAGAAGAAATGTGGCGGAAACTCCTAACTTTACAATTTGCTCATAAACCAGAAAATGTATACCCTTGGATGCTAGATCATGGTGTGGGCGCAACTATCGCTGCTTACGGTCTTGATCCAGAAGAAGGTAAAATTATTGTTAGTCGTGGTTCTGTCGCCATCTCTCGCTGGACTGGAGAACTACGTAATCTACAAAATGATAGTCATGGACATACCGAAATCCTTAACTCCTTAAAACATGCTGCTTTAACCGATGATGGAAAAGTACTCTTCACTAGTTGGAGTATAAATCCTTCTATTCCTTTTGCTTCCCAAGGAGATGTTTTATGGTGGGGGTCTTCTGTCCCTATAAATCCTGAGCGACCTTATGAAAAATTCTCCCTCGTCGTAAGAGGGGAAAGTAATCCTAAAAACTATGGAGTACATCTTTATCCTTATTTCCTTCATATAAACTCTGCTGGAGGGCGTGGGGGACCTCTTCTCTCTGTAATCCTCGAAGATAAAAAACCTGTCAAAATCGTTGAACTTTAATTTTGTTACTTTTATTTACTTATGTTTTGCAATATCATATACCTTATAAAAAAGGAGCTAACTTATGATTATTCAAGAAAAACAATATGTTGTAATGACCGACAAAGAAAACCGCGTAATTATTTGTATCTCTCAAAAAGATTTAGAACCTGAGCAACCTATGATTCTTTATGATGGTGGTCCTCATGCTATGTTCTATCGAAGAAGAGGACAAACTGTAATGCTCGATTACATTAATCAAGAAATGCAAAAAAAAGTCTATGAGGCTAATCAAGTCATAATCGTTGAACTTAAAAATCCTAAAGAAGCTACTAGAACTTATCTTGTCCCTGTTAAAAAAGTCCAAAAGCTTCCTATGGACAATATTGATTTAATAACTCCTGAAGATATTATTGATGAAATGAAAAAAACGGGCAAAAAACCTGAAGAGCTTTTTAAAGATTAAAACTCATATCTTTTAATAAAACGTCGTATTTTTACGACGTTTTATTATTGCCTAATAATACAATCTTTTGCTTCTGGTAGCTTCTTACATAGTTGCTTAAGCTCTTCTTTCTCTCCTTTTATAAAAACTCTATTAACTGGCTTTCCTTCTATATTCGCTTCTCTATATTCAACCTGATATTTCGTTAAAAAAGGATACTTTATTTGTATATTAGACCAATAATTCTTTGCACTATCAATATCCTTAAACGATCCTATTTGTAAAAGATCTCTTCCTTGCTCGGAAACATTAGAAACCTTTGAACTTGTCTTATTATCACTCGAAAGTTCTTTTTCTAACGCTTTCCCTGCTACTTCTTGCTTATCTTTATCTGCCTCTACCTTCTTTTCCTTAAGAAGCTTTTCTTCTTCTTTTACTATACTATCTAACCAATCACCTTTTGCCCACTTATCTTCTTCTCTACCCATAGGCATTGAAGAATTAGCTTCTATCTTTACCGATGGTTTTACATATTCTTTCTTTGTAACTTGTTTTATATTACTTGGATTAACTCCTCGTTCATTTAGTAAACCATTCAAAACCTCTTTATGAATGTTTATCATCGTATCTGTAGTATCTATATTCTTGATAAAGTCCAATCCCGAAGCTAAATTTAATCCACTTTCTGCTGCTTTTAATTCCGCAAAAGCAAAATCTCTCTTTAAATCTCCTATAACCTTGTTTGCTATACTCATAACTAATTCTGAACGAGAAATAGCTCCTTTCTTTTCTTTCTCTACTGCTTTTTCCCACTCTTGTTTATACTTAGATTGTAATGACGAAGCTATATCCATCGCTTCCGATGCTTCTTTTATCCTACGATACGCTACATTAACCTCTGATAAAATCCCCATGTTTATCGCTGTTCTTTTCTTCCTCTCCATTCCTAAATCTGTATCTGAAGATAACCTCTGCGTTGGAATGCTTATTATATTAAAGGCAACCTCTGTAACTTCTTCTTCATAATCACTTGGATATTTACCTTCAGGATTATATCGCAAATTGTTACCTAAATTAATCTTCGGAAAAAGCTTAGATGAAGCCTTACGAACCTCTGAGGAATTCATTTTAACATTATAATCTCCAATCAATGTCTCTGGTCTATTAATTAATGCTTGATTCTCAACCAAACTTAATTCTGGAATGAAAAAAGCTGGAAACTTATTCATATCCTCTGGTAATTTTAATCTTACTTCATCTACTGGTATGTGCGTAAGTAACGAAAAATCTAACTCTGATGCCGCCATCTCTTGCTTGAACGCCATTAACTCTTCCATCAAAGCGTGGATTTCTTTTTGATACTTTAATGACTCTATAGAAAGATTAATCTTATCTTCTGCTTTTGCTGCCTCCAAAAGCTCAAAACGCAAAAGCTCTATTAAATGATCTACTGCTTCTTTATTCTTCTGAGAAACTGCTGCTCGCCAAAAAGCTGTCTTTGTCTCATGAATAAGATTCTGTAAAGTCCTATGTTTTAATCGATCTGATATCTTATCTATATCTTCTTCATTAGAAAAAAATGTATAATTTATCGCATAATCTAATAAATTATAACTTATTGATAAATCTATATCTTCTTCCCCTATACTTGGTATGTTGCGCTTACTACTCCTCATCGGATATCCAGAAGAAGCGGTAAGAGATGGTAACATACTCTTATTTAGCTCCTTAGACTTCTTTACCATTGTATTTGCTGTGGATTTACTGCGATTGTCAGAATTAAATTTTATCGCTCTTGTTATAGATTCGCTAATACTTATTCCTTCTTCTTCTGTCGTTGTAGAAATACTCTCTGTCTCGGTCGAACAGCTAGAAAATCCTAAAACAACACTTATACTTAATCCAAGTATTCGCAGTATGCTTTTGCTCATATCTTAAACCCTCCAAAAACCTCGGAAAACTATATAAGGGTTACTCTGCCTTTGCAAGAAAACATTTCTTAACATAAAACTATTCTTTACTAAAACTTATTGGATTAAAAGAAGGTATATTCCTTGTCGTATTCGCTAAAATCTCTCCTAAAAGATATAGTGAACCACAAATCAAAATCCTACCTCCTTCTAAATTCATTGACATTATATCTTTAACTGCTTCTTTAACATTTAATGAAACTCTAACCTCTTTCATCCCTGATGCCTTTGCTATCTCTCCTAATGCCTCCCCTGAATAGCCTATATGCTCGCTCGATTTTATAGAAACTGTATGTATACTCCTTGCAAATGGTGATAACTTATTCATAAAAACATTCGCTTCTTTGCTCGTAAGCATACCACAAATAAGATGTAATCCTTTATCCCCCCAAAAAGGAAGAAAATCCTTTAGTGCCTCTGCTCCTCCTTCATTATGAGCTCCATCAAGCCAGATCTCCCAACCCCTTTCTGCTATTAACTCAAAAAGTTCTCCTCTTTGTAATAACTCTAAACGACATGGCCAAATAGCCGTCGCTAAACCTTGCCTTATACTCTTATCGCAAAAATGTAAAACCTTTGATGCACAAGTAATCGCTAAACCTGCATTCCTATATTGATGTCTACCTATTAATGATGGTCGAGAATAATAATCACTATTATAAAAAAATCCTTCTTCTCCCTCCTTAATCTCCCAATCTATATCTTCCATCAATAATCTGCTTCCTATCTTGCTCGCATAATCTACAAAAACTTCGTTAACTGTTCCCCTGGCTCTGGCCGTAATCCCTATACTTCCTCGCTTTAATATACAGATCTTCTCTCTCGCTATGGCTTCTAATGTCTCCCCTAAATACTGCATGTGATCCCTAGAAATAGACGTAATTATAGAAGCTAGTGGTCGAGATACTACATTCGTTGCATCTAATCTTCCTCCTAACCCTGTCTCTAAAAGTAATAAATCTCCTGAAATACGTGAAAAACCTAAAAAAGATGCCGCCGTTATTAATTCAAAAAAACTTACTCCTTCACTTTGCTTTAAACTTCCAACTTCCTTTAAAAGATCACAAAAATATTCTTCGCTTATCATCTCGCTAGCTAAAGTTATCCTCTCCCTATAGCTGACTAAATGTGGAGATGTATATGTGTGAACCTTTAATCCTTCTACTTCCGCCATGGCCCGCAAAAAAGCTATAACAGAACCCTTACCGTTAGTACCTGCTACATGAATTGTTGGAGGAAGTTTCTCTTCTGGATGTCCTAATGCCGATAATAAATTCTCTATCCTCGATAAACCAAGATTTACTCCTCCTGCATGCTTAGACGATAAAGATATAATAATATCTTCTAAACTTTGCAATTGTAACTATTCCCGCCCTTCATAAACCGCCATCTCAACTAAATCTCCTGAAGGTTGCTTGTTTATTAAAAGACTTATTACCTTTATTAGCTCCGAACGAAGTTGTTTACGTGGAATAACCATATCTATCATTCCATGCTCTAATAAATATTCCGATTCTTGAAATCCTTTCGGTAAACTCTCTCTAATAGTCTGCTCTATAACTCTAGCTCCTGCAAAACCTATTGTCGCCCTTGGCTCTGCTATCGCTATGTCACTAAGCATCGCAAAAGATGCTGTAACACCTCCTGTCGTTGGATCCGTAAGCAAAACTATGTATGGAAGCCCTTTCTCTTTTAATCGCTTAACTGCTAACGTCGTACGAGCCATTTGCATTAACGAAAGCATTCCTTCTTGCATTCTCGCTCCGCCTGAAGAGGTAACTAAAATTAATGGAGCCTCTTGTAATATCGCAAGTTCTGCTGCTGAAATAACAGCTTCTCCTACTGCCATTCCCATAGAACCGCCCATAAATGAAAAATCTATTACGCCTATAACCGCTGGAACACCTCCTAATGTCCCATGCGCTACCATCATTGCATCCTTATATCCTGTCTTCTTCCTATATTCTTTTAACCTATCTGTATATTTCTTTATATCTGAAAAACTTAATGGATCATCTCTAACTTCAGGAAGATTTATAATTGTATATCCTTTATCAAATAATAAATCTAAACGATCCTTAGATTTCATGCGAAAATGATGTGAACATTTTGGACACACTTGAAAATTTTGCTCTAATTCTTTGTGAAATATCATATCTCCACAAACTGGGCACTTAGTCCAAAAATTATCTGGAACTTCCCTAGGCTTAACCAGATTCCTTATCTTCGGTCGAACATAATTCGTTAGCCAACTCATAATTACTTCTTATCCTTTTCAAGAAAACAATTCGTTTTAAATATTACTTAAGCTGCTTCTCTAATGCTTGTATTTGCTTGCTCTTTCTATATCTATCAATCCTTATACTTATATCAGAAAACCAAACAAATAACCCTCCACATATAAATGAAAAAATCCCTGTAAGCAAAACTAATATGTATAATGGAACTTGTGCATAAAAAGAAAAAGGCCATAAAAAAACTTCTGCCAATGCATGATTCGATATCGAAAAAAATGTTAGGCAAAAAATAAAAAATATCCCTATAAAAACAGAAAATGTCTTCATAAAAAACTTTCTTCTACTTACCAGTCTCATTCAATCTTGTTTTTAAACGCTTACCTGCCTTAAAAAACGGTATCGTCTTCGGCTCTACACTCACGGTTTTCCCTGTCCTCGGATTCCTTCCTACTCTCGCTTCTCTATGACGGACAGAAAAAGCTCCAAAACCTCTAAGCTCAACCCGTCCTCCTGCTTGCAATGCTAATGATATTTCATTAAATACTGTGTTAACTAAACGTTCTACATCCGAAGTCAAAAGATGCGGATTAAGAGAAACTAAGCGTGATATAAGCTCTGACTTCGTCATTTCAAACCTCTTCATTGCAAAAATATTCACGCTATCATGCCTTAAACCTTCCTGATAGTCAACAAACCTTAAATAAATAATCTTACTTCTCTCAAATCTTTAATCTATCATAACTACTTTTAAAAATTTCTCCTGCAGACTTAATATGTTATCTTTGTCTAATTTACTGCCTTTTATTATAAGCTCTTTTGTATCCTCTAGTGCTGCTCTGAAAAAACAAATTTCTTTAAGCCCTCCTTCACTCTCTATAACAAGTGAGGAACCTAACCTACTTAAACTCAAATCTAATCTGTTAATACTTTTGCCTAATATTATTCTCTTCGTCCGCTTTAAATCACAACAAAAAAAACTTAAGCTGTTTAGTCTATCTAAACTAAGCTTTATTTCTTCTGAAAAAACTCCAAACTGTATCTTTAATTTCTCTAATGTTACTGGAAATTTAAATTTTATTTCTTCTTCATAAATACTCGAAAAATCTAAATCCTTTAAACGTGTCTGAAATAAATCTAAAAAAGGTATACCATCTAAATCCCGTGGAAGCTCTGCTTCATAAAGACGAAGACTGCTTACCCAATAAGGAAATGATTCTCCAAAATCTCCTGCTATTTTTAAGCCCTTTAACTCAAGATTGTCATATTTTACTAAAGAACCACTCGCATATTCTTTATTCGTAGCAATAGACATTATTCTAACTCCATTATTCTAAATAAATACTAATGTCGAAAAGAAGTTTCTTCAACGACTGGGAGTTAGCAATCCGCACGTCTTCGGTGCAAGGTATTTACCCTGATAATAGGTTTATTTCCCTGCCTCCCAGCCCGTAAAGCCAGTTGGTTAGAAAATAGGCGCGAGGGTTTGCTAAATCCCACTTCTGCTCTTCTTCGCAAAAGCATTGTAATTTTATAAATTCTTTTATAAAAAACAACTCTTTTTCTTGATTGTTTTAAACTTAACGTGTACTTTCCAAATGATCTATCTCCTTAAAAATAGGGTATAAAATGCATAAAGCAGAATCTGAACCACAAATATTTTATACAAAACTAGCTGACGCTTTGAGTGAACGATATCTAGCCTATGCTATGTCAACTATTGTTTCTCGATCTTTACCTGATGTCAGAGATGGATTAAAACCTGTACATAGAAGATTACTTTTCGCTATGCGAGAATTAGGTCTTAACCCTTCTTCGGGATTTAAAAAATGTGCTAGGGTCGTCGGTGATGTAATCGGTAAATATCATCCTCATGGGGATGTCGCTGTATACGAAACTATGGTACGATTGGCTCAAAGCTTCGCTGTCAGATATCCTTTGGTTGAAGGACAAGGAAACTTTGGAAATGTCGATGGAGATAGAGCTGCAGCTATGCGATATACCGGAGCTCGTCTTACTCCTGCTGCCATGGCTCTAATGGACGGCATAGATGACAATGCGGTAGATCTTAGACCTACTTACTCCGGAGATGATGATGAACCCGTGGTAATGCCTGCTGCTTTCCCTAACCTATTAGCAAACGGTACCTCTGGTATAGCCGTAGGAATGGCAACAAATATCCCTCCTCATAACTTAGAAGAAATCTGTAACGCTTTATTATATTTAATAAAAAAACCTGAAGCTTCTGTTCAAGACTTGATTGCCTTTATTCCTGCTCCTGATTTCCCCACTGGTGGAGTAATCGTAGAAACTAAGGCTAACCTCTTAAAAGCTTACCAAACCGGAAAAGGAGCTATTCGATTACGCGCAAAATGGCAAAAAGAAGATCTATCTCATGGACAATACCAAATCGTAATAACTGAAATACCTTACCAAGTCCAAAAGTCTGAATTAATAGCTAAAATCGCAAAATTAATCTTAGATAAAAAATTACCTTTAATCTCTGATATCCGTGATGAATCAGATGAAAATGTACGAATTGTTATAGAACCAAAATCTCGTACGGTAGAACCAGAACAATTAATGGAGTTATTATTCAGACAAACTGAATTACAAATAAATTTCTCCTTAAATATGAATGTCCTTGATGCTATGGGCGTCCCTAAAGTGATGAATCTTAAAGAAGTATTACAGGCATTCTTAGAACATAGACAAAATGTCTTAATTAGACGCTCTACTTTCAAAAAAAATAAAATCGAAAATCGCTTGGAAGTATTAGATGGCTTCTTAATCGCTTTCTTAAACCTCGATCGCGTAATTGAAATAATCAGAAATGAAGATGAACCTAAAAATATCCTAATGACTGAATTTAAAATATCTGAAATCCAAGCTGAAGCTATCTTAAATATGCGTCTACGTTCTTTAAGAAAATTAGAAGAAAATCAAATTAATGCTGAACATAATAAATTAGCTCAAGAATTACTTGAACTGCAAAACTTATTAGCAGATGAAAAAATACGTTGGAAAACTATCTCTGCTGAAATTTCTGAAATAAAACTTAAATTCGGAAGTAAAACTATTATCGGTAAGCGTAAATCTTTAATTGCTGATGCTCCAACCCCTATTGATGTCCCTATAGATGTATTAGTAGAAAAAGAACCTATAACTATCCTTCTTTCTGATAAAGGATGGATAAGAGCTTTAAGAGGACATGATGGATCCCCTGAAGAATATAAATTTAAAGACGGAGACTCTTTACGATTAGAGCTTAAAGCTTATACTACTGATAAAATTTTATTCTTTGCTGAAAATGGTCGTTTCTATACTGTTACAGGAGATAAATTCCCTAAAGGAAGAGGCTTCGGAGAACCTGTGCGCTTATTTATAGACTTACCTGAAGATACTGATATTGTTCAAATGCTCGTATACTCTCCTGGACAAAAGCTATTAGTTGCTTCATCAACAGGAAAAGGCTTCATCGTTAATGAAGATGATGTACTTGCTCAAACTCGTAACGGTAAAATCGTTTTAAATCTTGCTGATAATGATCTTGGAAAATTCTGTATCCTTGTTAACGGAAATACCGTAGCTATTATTGGTCAAAACCGAAGAATGTTAATGTTTAAAATATCCGAAATACCTCAAATGTCTCGCGGAAAAGGCGTTATCTTACAACGATACCAAGGTGCTAAAACTTCTGATATCAAAATATTTAATGCAGAGGACGGTCTTTCTTATCCTTCTGCAGGTGGAATTAGAGTAGAAAGAAATCTTATCGGTTGGTTAGGAAAAAGAGCTTCTGTCGGAAAATTACCTCCTGTTGGCTTCCCTAGAACTAATAAATTTAGTAAATAATTATATCTCTTTAGCCTAGCCTATTGATGCTTTTATAAATGCTCTAAATAATGGATGAGCAGAAAATGGTTGCGACTTAAATTCTGGATGAAATTGAACCCCTATAAAAAATGGGTGATCCTTAACCTCTATTATCTCTGGTAAAACTCCATCTGGAGATTTACCTGAAATCAAAACTCCTTTCTTGGCTAATTCTTGCTCATAATTTATATCCATCTCATAACGATGCCGGTGTCTCTCGTATATCTTATCTTGACTATAAATATTCCAAGCAAGCGTACCCTTCGTTAAAATACATGGATAAGAACCTAAACGTAAGGTTCCTCCTTTATCCGAACCTTCATGTCGCTTTTGCTTTAAACCTCCTTGATCCCACTCATGCATCAACGCTATTAATGGCGTACATTCCTTAACAAATTCCGTGGAATTCGCATCTTGTATACCTAAAATATCTCTAACTATTTCAATGGCAGCAACTTGCATCCCTAAACATATACCTAAATATGGAATCTTATGTTCCCTCGCATATCTAGCTGCTATGATTTTACCTTCTACTCCTCTATAACCAAATCCTCCTGGAACCAAAATACCATCAAGGTTGGATAAAATCTCTTCAACTGTTGATGATGTCTTACCTTCTAATCTCTCTGACTCAATCCATTTTAACTTAACTTTACAACGATTCGCTAAACCTGCATGAAATAATGCCTCATTAAGTGATTTATACGCATCTTGTAAACCACAATACTTCCCTACTATGCCTATTGTTACTTCTCTTTCCCAGTGCTCCATAACTTCTACTATTTCTTCCCATCGACTCAAATCTGGTTCTCTCGAGGAAGAAAGCATACCAAAATGCTCCAAAACCCTTACATCTAAACCCTCTTTATGATAGGAAAGTGGTATCTTGTATATGTTATCTAAATCAAGAGCTACTATTACATCCTCTGGTACTAAATTACAAAAAAGAGCTAACTTCTTCCTCTCTGAATCACTCATCGGCATAGATGAACGACACATTAAAATATCTGCTTGTATCCCTGCTTCTAATAACGTCTTTACTGAATGTTGACTCGGCTTGGTCTTTAACTCCCCTGCCGTCTTGATATACGGTAAAAGCGTTAAATGAATAAATAAAGCATTTTCTCTACCTATATCATTCGCAAATTGCCTTATTGCTTCTAAAAAAATTAATCCTTCTATATCACCTACAGTACCGCCTATCTCACAAATAATAAAATCTTCATCCGTTATATCCGAAGAAATAAATTCTTTTATCTCATCCGTTATATGCGGTATCGATTGAACCGTAGCTCCTAAATAATCTCCTCGTCTCTCCTTAGTTAAAACATTAAAGTATATCTTACCTCCTGATATACTATCTGTCTTATGAGGATGAATACCTAAAAAACGCTCATAATGACCTAAATCTAAGTCCGTTTCTGCTCCATCTTCCGTAACAAAAACCTCTCCATGCTGATGGGGAGACATTGTCCCTGGATCGATATTTAAATATGGATCAAGTTTACGAATGCGAACCTTATACCCTCTTGACTGAAGAAGTGCACCTATAGAGGCTGATGCTATTCCTTTACCTAAAGAAGAAACTACTCCGCCGGTTACAAAAATATATTTTGGCATTTGTTTTCCCATTCGCTCTATCTATCGTTATATATACTATTGAATGGAATTTGTTTCTATAACAACCCCTCTCTCTTGACAAGTTTTAATTACATAAAACTGCTTTTTTATTCCTTTAATGGGCTGTTGCCCAGTTCTCTCCTATCCCTGCTTCGGCTATTAAAGGAACGCTCAATGATACAGTCCTTTCCATAATACCTTTAACTATTCGTGATATTTCTTCTGCTTTATCCTTATCTACTTCTAAAATAAGCTCGTCATGAACTTGGAGTAATAATGAATCTTTATAACCTAATCTTGTTAACTCCTTCGAAACTTCCTGCATGGCTTTCTTTAAAATATCTGCCGCACTACCTTGAATCGGAGCATTTATCGCTGCCCTCTCTGCAAAACCTCGCTTCGATGGATTCTTATCCATAATACCTTCTACATAACATCTACGACCAAAATCGTCGTAACATAACCTTGTTGCCTCGCTTCCTCTATCGTCCTTTCCATATAATCCTTTATCTCTGGATATTTTGAAAAATACGATTCAATATATGAACTCGCCTCTGTTCGCGATATCTCTAGTTGTCTAGAAAGACCAAATGCTGATATCCCATAAATTATCCCAAAATTTATCGCTTTCGCTCTACGCCTTAACATCGGATCCATATCTTTAAGCGAAACCCCAAAAACTTGAGAGGCTGTACTAGCATGAATATCTATTCCTTCCTCAAATGCTTCCTTTAATCCCTTCACATCTCCTATCGCCGCCATAAGCCTTAACTCTACTTGCGAATAATCCGCTGAAATTAAAAGCTTACCTCTATCCGCTATAAACGCTCTACGGATATTCCTTCCTTCTTCTGTCCGAATTGGAATATTCTGTAAATTAGGATCATTCGAAGATAATCTACCCGTAGACGTAACCGTCTGAGAAAACGTCGTATGAACCCTCGATGTCTTAGAATTAACCTGCTCTAATAATGCATCCGAATATGTGCTCTTAAGCTTCGATAACTGTCTATACTCTAATATTAACTTCGCTAACTCTACTCCCTGATTGGAAAGCCTATCTAAAACCTCCGCATCCGTAACCCATGCTCCACTAACTGAACTCTTTACTCCTCCTGATAAACCCTGCTTCTCAAATAAAATCTTGCCTAATTGCATGGGCGAATTAATATTAAATTCTTCTCCTGCTTCCTTATAAATAGAATTAGCTAAAATACTCATACGACGAGTGAAATCTATACTTAATTTCTTTAATTCTATAGTATCAACACATACTCCTCGCTCTTCCATAGAAAATAAAATCGATATCAAAGGAAGATCTATCTCTTCATAAATACTATATAACTTCTCTTCTACTAAACGCTTCCTAAAAAGCTTGAATAACCTTAACGTAATATCTGCATCTTCTGCTGCATACTCTAATGCCCTATCAAGATCTACTCTATCAAACGTAATTTTATTCTTCCCTGTTCCACAAACATCTGAATACTTTATCGTCTCATAATCCAAATATTCCTTCGCTAATTCATCCATACCATGACCATGGCGAGAGCCATTTAAAACATAAGACATTACCATGCTGTCATCTATCGGTGTTATCTCTAAATCCTTTCCTAGCTCTTGCGCAAAAACATGCATGTCAAATTTTAAATTATGACCAACTTTTAAAACCCTCTTATCCGCAAATAACGGAACTATCTCTTTCATAACTTCTTCAACCGATAACTGCTTTAACTTTATCGATTCCGTGCCTCCAAATAAATCCTTCTGAATAGAACTACCTATATGACGAATCGGTATATAACACGCCTTACCTGCCGATACCGCTAAAGAAATACCTACTAATTTACAACGAAATGGATTAAGACCTGTCGTCTCTGTATCAACTGAAACTACTTTAGATTCATACGCCCTATTTATCCATAACCTTAATTTATCTATATCATCAACTAATTCATATTCCTTGCTAACTGAAACTAAGGGTATTGCTTCTTTTCGCTTGTCACACCAATCTTCAATAATCGAACGTAAACTCTTAAAACCTTGTTGATCTATAAATTCCTTTATCTTTAAACACTCGGGTTCCTTTACCGCTAGTGCTTCTAATGACAACGGTAACGGTGCATCTTCTGCAAGCATTATTAATCTCTTAGAAAGTATTGCTTTTTCTTCTTCTGCAACTATTGCTTCTTTTCGCTTCTTCTGCTTTATACTATCCTTGTGCAATAATAAATTTTCTAATGTACCATACTCTAATATTAACTCTGAGGCCGTCTTCGGTCCTATCCCTGTTACTCCTGGAACATTATCAGAAACATCTCCTACTAATGACATAACATCTAAAACTTGCTCTGATGTTACTCCAAACTTCTCCTTTATCTCTTTATCTCCTATCCTCTTCTGCTTCATAGGATCATAAAGAATAACTCCCTTCGATACTAATTGCATCATATCTTTATCTGAAGAAACTACCGTAACCTCTATACCTAAATTAAGTGCCTTCTTCGCATAAGATGCTATTAAATCATCTGCTTCATAACCTTCTAATTCTATGCTAGGAACATTGAAAACTTTAACCGCATCACGAATAAGCGAAAATTGAGGAATTAAATCTTCTGGTGTCTCTTTGCGAGTACCCTTGTATGCTGGATAAATGTCATTACGAAAATTCTTACGAGAGGCATCAAAAACTACCGCAAAATAATCTGCTCGGCAATCCCTCAATAATCTCATCAACATCTTGGTAAAACCAAAAACAGCGCCAACAGGTGTACCTTTACTATTGGTCATTGGCGGTAAAGCATAAAATGCCCTGAATATATAACCTGAACCATCAACCAATAGTAACTTCTTCATCCCCAATCCTATCTCCTTAATTCCGCTCCTGTAGCAACTTTTACTGCTTCAACAACTTTATTAGAAAGATCCTCTATCTCTAAATCTGTAAGTGTCTTTTCTTGCGGCTGTATCGTAACCTCTATCGCTAACGATTTCTTACCTTTGCCTAAACGATCTCCTTCGTAAAGATCAAAAACTTGAACATCAGATATTAAATTCTTATCTACACCCCTCACAACCTTGAGTATTTTCTCTGCTTCTACCTCGCTATCCATAACAAAAGCAAAATCCCTAAAAAGAGGTTGAAATGATGATATAAAAATTGCTTTTTGATTCTTACTCCTTAACTCCTTGCTCGGAACCTTATCCAAAAAAACTTCAGCGGCAACTACCCTCTCCTTAATATCTAAAAATCTTAAAACATTAGGATGAATCTCTCCAAAATACGCTAAAACCGTCTTCCCTAAACATAAGGATCCTGAACGACCTGGATGATAATAGGACGGAGCATTACGATAAACTTGAAGACCAGAAAGCGGAGCATCAACTGCTCCTAAAGTAGCTATTGCATCTTCCTTAACATCAAAAACATCTACTTCCCTATCTACATCTAACCAATGACGTCCATGATTCTTCCCTATCCGAACTATACTCGCCATTGCTTCTTGTTCCCCTGGCTTACTACCTATAAACTGTGGACCAACTTCAAATAATGCCACATTTGGATACCCTCTATCCGAATTGCGCTTCGCTGCATCTATTAAATTCGGAATTAAACTCGGACGCATCTCATCTAAATCTGATGCTATCGGATTGCCTAACCTAACTCCTTTACTATTAAAAAATTTGGCTTTCTCTGAAGACATAAATGACCATGTAATCGCCTGATACCCTCCCCTCTCTGCTAATGCTCGACGAGCCGACATCTCCTTCTTCTGAACTGAACTTAATAAAACTTTAGGCATCTCTTTACTAATCATCGAAAGCGCAGGTAACTTATCATACCCATATATCCTCATAACCTCTTCTACTAAATCAGCTTCTCCTTCTATATCTGGTCGCCAAGATGGTGGAAATACCCTATCTCCTTTTACTTTAAAACCTAAGGAAGTTAAAATCTTCTCAGACTCTTCTCTCGAAACATCAACTCCACAAAGTGTCTTTACCCTCTCTGAACGAAATTGTATCTCTCTTTCCCATCTTGGATCTTCTCCCGCTATTACTATCTCAGATGCTTCTCCTCCACATAAATCTAAAATAAGTCGAGTCGCTATCTCATTGTCTGGTATCGAAGATGCTGCGTCTACTCCCCTTTCAAACCTAGTACGCGAGTCGGATTCTATATTTAAAAAACGACCCGTCCTCGCTATGTTCATCGGATCAAACCACGCTGATTCTAAAAATACTTCAGTCGTATGCTCACTAACTCCTGACTTCTCTCCTCCCATTATACCTGCCAAAGATAATACTTCCTCTGAATCCGATATAACCGTCATCTCTGATGTTAAAACGTGTTCCTTACCATCTAATGTAACTAGCTTCTCTCCTTCTCTTGCATAACGAACCTCTATTTCTCCTCTTATCTTCTTCGCATCAAAAACATGTAAAGGACGACATCGTCCAATATTTAAATAATTCGTAATGTCAACTAATGCTGATATCGGACGAAGCCCAACTGAACTTAATCGATCTTGTAACCATTGAGGACTAGATACATTCTTAACTCCCCTTATATAACGACCCGTGAAAATTGAACAGCCAGAGGGTAATAACTTAACCTTTATTGGACTGGAAAATTTACCCTCAACTGGAACAAAACTTAAATCCTTAAGCCTTCCTATCCCAGACGCTGCAAGATCCCTCGCTATACCTAAAACTCCAAAACAATCTGGACGATTAGGTGTAACATTTATATCAATAACTGTATCTCCTCCTAAAACTTCCGAAAATGAACTTCCTAAAGGAGCCTCTGTCATTAAATCTAAAATCCCTGTATGATCTTCACCTAGCTTCAACTCCCTAGCTGAACACATCATACCAAAACTTTCTACCCCTCGAATGCTACCTACCTTTAAAATATCTCCTGAAACTGGTATCTTTACTCCAGGACGGGCTAAAACCCCTTTTAAACCAACTCTAACATTGGGAGCCCCACAAACTATCTGTAATACCTCTTTCCCTGTGTCTACTTTTAATATGTGAAGCTTGTCCGCATTCGGATGATCATTAACTTCTTTAATCTCTGCTATTATGAAATCCTTTAATCCTGCACTAGGATTTGATACTTCTTCTACTTCTAATCCTATAGACGTAAGCTTCGATGTTATTTCTTCTATTGTCGCTTCCGTATCTAAATACTCTTTAAGCCACTTAAGGGTTATTTTCATCTCTTTACTCCTCCATTAAGGCTAAGTCCTCTATTAATCGCTGGTATATCAAGAGGTATAAACCCATAATGCTTTAACCACCTAATATCTCCTTCAAAAAAAGTCCTTAAATCTGGTATGCCGTACTTAAGCATCGCCATACGGTCAATCCCAAAACCAAACGCAAAACCTTGATACTCCTCTGGATCAATCCCTGAAGCCTTTAAAACATTAGGATGAACCATTCCACATCCTAAAACTTCCATCCACCCCTTGTCCTTCGCTATCTTAAATTCACCTTTCTCTCTAGAACAACCAATGTCCATCTCTGCTGACGGCTCCGTAAACGGGAAAAATGACGGACGAAAACGAACAGGAACATCTTCTACTTCAAAAAACGCTTTAAAAACTTCTATAAGACAACCCTTTAAATGACCCATGTTGGTCGTTTTATCTATAACTAATCCTTCTATCTGATGAAACATCGGCGTATGGGTCATATCATAGTCACAACGATATGTACGTCCAGGTGCTACTATCCTTATCGGAAGAGATTGACTCTCCATCGTCCTTACCTGTACTGGTGAAGTATGCGTCCTTAAAATATCTCCTCCTCCATCTTTCATAAAAAATGTGGCTTGCATCTGTCTCGCTGGATGCGATTTCGGAAAGTTTAATGCTTCAAAATTATGCCAATCATCCTCTATGTCCGGTCCCTCCGCTAGCTTGAAACCCATTTGACTAAAAATCGCTAAAAGCTCTTCTGTAACCTGACTTACTGGATGAATCCTACCCTGAATAAAAGGACGTGATGGAAGCGTAACATCTATCCTCTCTGTCTTAAGACGCTCATTAATCTCTTCTGTCTCTAAAAAAAGCTTCCGTTCGCTAAAAACTCTACTAATCTCTTCTTTTAATTCATTAACCTTTTGACCAAATGTCTTCTTCTCTTCCGGAGATAAAGAACTTATTCCTTTCATCAGTTCTGTTAAACAACCCTTTTTCCCTAAAACTGAAACCCTTATTTCTTCTAGTTCTGAAAGACTTGATGCGCCACAAAGCAAAGGGATAACCTCTTCCCTAATGTTTTCTAAATCCGACATAATTTATTTTCCCATAAAAAATTTCTTAGAACGTTTATGATAAAGCTCTTTTTTTTCTATTCAAGCTTTCGTTAATAAAATAGTCATCTTTTATTGCTTTAATCCCAAATTAGTAATGCTTTTTTATTATGAGGATAAAAATGAATAATCTTATAGATACGGTAATCCAAGGAGATTGCATAGATATTATGAACTCTCTTCCTGAAAAATCCGTAGATATGATTTTTGCTGATCCTCCTTATAATCTACAAATAAATGAAGGACTAACTAGACCTGACAACTCTTTGGTTGAAGGAGTAACCGACGAGTGGGATCATTTCTCTGATTTCGAAGAATATGATACTTTCACTAAAGCTTGGTTATCCGCTGCTCGTAGAGTTCTTAAAGATACTGGCACTATATGGGTCATCGGATCTTATCATAATATCTTTCGGGTCGGCTTCTTAATGCAAAACATGGGTTTCTGGATGCTTAATGATGTTATATGGAATAAAGCTAATCCTATGCCTAATTTCCGAGGAACTCGCTTCACAAATGCTCATGAAACTTTAATATGGTGCTCAAAAAACCCAAAAACAAAATATACCTTCAACTATGAAGCTATGAAATCTATTAACGAAGGTGTACAAATGCGTAGTGATTGGCTATTACCTATTTGTACTGGTGGAGAAAGATTAAAAGATAAAGATGGAAAAAAACTCCATTCAACACAAAAACCTGAATCCTTATTATATCGTGTAATATTAGCTAGCTCTAATCCAGGCGATATAATCCTCGACCCTTTCTTCGGAACTGGAACTACTGGTGCTGTCGCAAAACGTACAGGACGACATTTTATCGGTATCGAAAAAGAAAATATGTATATAAAACCTGCTATGGAAAGAATTAAGGCTATTCTCCCTGGCGATATTTCTTCTTTCGAAGTATGCGTCAAAAAACAAGAACCAAGAATCCCTTTCGGATCAGTAATAGAGCATGGTCTCTTGGCTCCTGGAGACTTGTTATTCGATTGTAAACAAAAATTCTCTGCTATGGTAAGAGCCGATGGATCTGTCGTCTCCGATAAGTATAAAGGCTCTATTCATCAGGTCGGTGCCGCCCTACAAGGTTTACCTTCTTGTAACGGATGGATGTTTTGGCATTTCTTAAAAAGAAAAAATCTTACTGTAATCGATACTCTAAGACAAAAATTAAGAGAACAATTATATGCTGAAAGCAATTAATCATGAACCCTGATGCTTTGTTTAGTAAAAAATTAAATATTGTTAAACCTCATGAAACAAAAAAAAATCAGGGACTAA
The DNA here is from genome assembly GCA_944390645.1 of uncultured Alphaproteobacteria bacterium. GTDB lineage: Bacteria > Pseudomonadota > Alphaproteobacteria > CACZRW01 > CACZRW01 > RGIG5556. The sequence continues at coordinate 35,123 of CALXRE010000054.1, forward strand.
CTCGAGCTTGGATACGTTGCCCTTCTGGAAGAAGAGTCGACTTGTTAGAACCTTCTCCTTTAGATATTGAAATATCCGATATCGCTCTATCTCTATCTAGAATAAGTAGATGGGCGGGAATGACTGCTACTCCTTATGGCTTCTCTGTGGCTCAACATTGCGTACTAGTCGTAAAAATTATGGAATGGATGATCGATTCTTCTCCTTCATATAAAACTATGGTCCAAAAAAGTGGTTTATCTAAAAAACATTGGCTGCTGGCTGGGCTTTGCAATGATGCCTCAGAAGATTATCTTGGCGGCGACCTATGTGGACCAGCAAAAGCTGCTATGAAAGATAATGCTTATAAAAATATGGAAGAAGCTTTACAAACCGCTATCTATATTAGATTAGGTCTGCCTGCAGAATTACCAGAAAATATAAAAAAAATCGTAAAATACGCAGATCGGGCAAGTGCTTATGCTGAAGCTGTGCTTATCGTTGGCTTCTCTCCTGAAGAAGCTGAACCTTTATTCGGTATCAAAACCCCTCTAAAAGATCATGCCTTCTTGGATACTTTATCTAGTGAAGATGCTATGCGTGCTTACCTAGCCCTATACAAAAGATTAAAACTCGTTTAAATTATCCTTTAAATATTAAAAGGATACTTAATCTTATGTATAAAAATACTGCAAAATATCAGGAGAATATCTTTGCCTCTATTGATCTTGGAACCAATAATTGTCGCTTGATGATTGCTAAACCATCAGAAATTGGCTTTACAATTATTGATTCTTTCTCTCGAATAACTCGTCTTGGCGAAGGTATGGTCTCTAACAACCTTTTGTCTCAAAAGGCTATCGAAAGAACTTTAGATGTCTTAAAAAAATGTGCTGAAAAAATTAAAAAATATAAAATATCTAAATCTCGATATATTGCTACTGAAGCCTGTAGACGAGCTCTCAATGGAAAAGATTTTATTAATCGCGTTTTCCTTGAAACTGGGCTCAATTTTGAAATCATTTCTCCTTTCGAAGAATCAAAACTATCAATAAGCGGTTGTATGCCCTTAGTTAAACCAAATATAAAAAACCTTTTAGTCTTTGATATTGGTGGTGGTTCCTCTGAAGTATCTATATCTAAAATAACAAACAACGGATCTATTATCTTAGAAGGAACTACCTCTATTCCTATGGGAGTTTTAACTGTATCTGAAGGTTTCACTGGAAATGATATATCTGGAAGAGCTCGAGATACTATAACAACTAAAGTAAACTCCGCGTTAAAAATTTTTGATGAAAAGTATAATATCTCTGAACGATTGTTATCTGAAAATGTCCAAATGATTGGAACTTCTGGAACTGTTACTAGTCTCGGAGCTTTTCACTTAAATCTTGTTCGATATAATCGTAATGCTGTCGATGGACTAGTAATGACATATAAAGAAGTCGAAAACGCTAGAAATAAACTAGAAAAAATGACAAACCTTGAACGAATTGCTCATCCTTGTATCGGACCTCAACGAGCAGACTTAACTCTAGCTGGTTGCGCTATATTACAAGCTATCTATGAATATTGGAAATTAGATGAAATTACGGTTGCCGACCGCGGTTTACGAGAAGGTATTATCGTAGATCTAATGCATAAAAATAAAAGGCAAAACAAAAAATGAAACAAAATTTAGTAACAGGATCTAGAGTAAAAAAAACTAGAGTAAAAACTGCTAAAGGACGTATCGCTAGTTCTACTAGGTGGTTACAACGTCAAATTAACGATCCTTTCGTCTTAGAAGCAAAAAAACTTGGATATAGAGCTCGTTCCGCTTTCAAAATTATTGAACTTAATGAACAGTTCAATCTATTTAAACCTGGAAAAAAAGTCGTAGATCTAGGAGCTGCTCCTGGTGGTTGGACGCAAGTGATTATTGATTTGGTTAAATCAAAACCTGAAAATCCAACCGTAGTAGCTCTAGATATATTACCAATGGATAGTTTACCTGGAGCTAAAATAATAACTATGGATTTTTTAAGCAGTGATGCTCCCGATTTACTTAAACAAGCTACAGGCGGTCCCGTAGACGCCGTCGTAAGTGATATGGCTGCAAATACTACAGGAAACCACGATGTAGATCATTTACGAATCATGGCTCTGGTAGAACAAGCTTATAACTTCGCTACTGAAGTCTTAAATGAAGGGGGGATTTTCGT
>CALXRE010000055.1 GCA_944390645.1 uncultured Alphaproteobacteria bacterium
ATACGACCATTATTATTTTGTAACATTACAGATATATTTAACCGTACTAGCGGTCTGAGATCGGAAATTTCAGTTCCATCAGGTAAGATAATTTCTACCGCTTGCCAAGATGCAGATAAAGCAGCAATGACTTGTCGTACACGAGAGTCTTTTTTTCTTGCATATACATCTATTTTATCCAATAGCTCAGCCTTTTCTTTAGATGTTTTAGAGATTATAGGGTTTTCGGTTTTATAAAGGTTATTTTTATTTAAGCTATTAGAGAGGTTTTCATTTCCAGAGAGGTTAAGATTTTTTACAGTTTTAATTTTATCTGAGGCTAAAGATAAGGCATTTATTGTTAGGTCGTTAGAATAAGCATATCCAATAGATTCTCCGACAATGGCTCGCAGCCCAAAACCTTGAGTTGTGTTAAAAGTAGCAGATCTAATTCGGCTATTTTCTAAGGAAAAGCTTTCAGAAATAGTATGTTCTAGGAAGAGCTCCCCAAAATCTGTTTCAGCTAAAGCATTAGAAACTTTTTCGATTACAGTTTTTTTAGGGAAATCGTTTTTTTCAAAAAAGATATTTTGTGTAATTTTTGTATTGCTCATTTTATCTTTCCCCATTAAAAATTAAAAATTAACATATTTTAACGTAAGAGAGAAAAAATGTCTAAAGAAAAGCCAGATTTATCGATAGTAATTCCAGTAAAGAATGAAGAGGAAAATATTTTTCCATTAGTTCAAGAAATTCATGAAGATTTAGAAGGTAAAATAGATTTTGAAATAATTTATGTAAATGATGGTTCAACAGATAAGACGAGAGAGAAGCTGATAGAGGCAAGAGAAAGATTTCCAAGGCTTCGTTTTGTAAGTCACAAGAATAGTTGTGGGCAAAGTAGGGCGATTATAACAGGAGTAAGTATAGCTTATGGACCAGTTATTGGCACTTTAGATGGAGATGGTCAGAACGATCCGAAAGATCTTTTATTGTTATTTGAAAAATTACAAGCACAAAGTGATAAAGAGAAGGTTTTAATAGCAGGTTGGCGTTCTAAGAGGCAAGATGTTTGGCAGAAGAAAATATTTTCTAAGTTAGGTAATTCTATTCGAAGATTTCTGCTGCATGATGATACACCAGATACAGGTTGTAGCACTAAGGTATTTTTTAAATCAGCATTTATGGAAATGCCACAATTTGATCATATGCATCGTTATTTACCAGCCTTAATGAAGAGACAAGGTGGGAGAATAATTTCTGTTACAGTAAATCATAGACCTAGAGAAAAGGGAGTTTCAAACTATGGATTTTGGGGTAGGTTTTTGGAAAGCTTATCGGATATTTTAGGAGTTATGTGGTTAATGCGTAGATGCAAGCGTTCAGAAATAATTTCTGATAAATAAGAAAGAAATATTAAAGTATAACGGACGTGTAGAAATGAATATAGATTTAGGATTTGTTAGTTTTGATTTAACTACATGGGTAATAATAGGCTTTATGGGGCAATTTTTTTTCTCTATGAGATTTCTTATTCAATGGTTAGCCTCAGAAAAGGTAAGGAAAAGTATTATACCAACAGCTTTTTGGTATTTTAGTTTACTAGGAGGGGTAACTTTACTTGCGTATGCTCTACATAAGCAAGATCCAGTATTTATTTTAGGTCAAGGTTTAGGAGTTTTTATTTACCTAAGAAACATATATTTTCTTATTAGAGAGAAAAGAAGTATAGAAGAAATACCTGATCCTAAAAATTAGTTTTTAAGATTTTTATATAACGTTTAATTTATGTATGTTAGTGAAATAACCTTATATTTCGCCAACATACATACCCAAACCAAGAGCTGTTTTTATCATTTCGCTTTTAGGATCAACACGAGCAGTTCCAATAGCCGCTACTTCTTCCATTGATACATGAGAAACTTTACCATCTTTCCATACGACCATGCATTCGTTTTTTCCTTCAGCCATTATATCGACAGCGTGGACACCGAAGCCAGCAGCAATTAATCTATCCATTGCAGAAGGGATTCCACCTCTTTGAACATGTCCCAAGACCGTGATACGAGAATTAAAGTTATCTGGTTCAGCATTAATTTTTTCACTTAAGTAATGACCGATTCCACCATATCGTATATTTTCATCTTTTGAGCTTTCGCCAAGAGTAACATAATTTCCTTCAAGAGTTTTTACGCCTTCTGCAACGACCATAAGAGTATGATCAGAACCTTGTTCTCTTCTAAGCCGAAGTTTGTTGATAATACCTTCATAAGTATAAGGTATTTCAGGGATTAAGCATATTTCGGCACCACCAGCGATAGCGGTATGAAGAGCAAGATGACCAGCATCACGCCCCATTACTTCAAGGATCATGACTCTATGATGACTTGCAGCTGTAGTTTGTAAACGATCCATAGCTTCAGTACAAACATCTAAAGCGGTAGCGAATCCAACGGAATGTTCGGTAAGAGGAGTATCTTTATCAATAGTTTTTGGAATTCCAATCATTTTAATTCCAGCATCTCGGCATAGTTTACCAACGATTTTCATACTTCCATCACCTCCGATGACGATCAAGGCATCGAGAGCTAATTCTTTAACTCCATTAGCAAAATCTTCAGTTAAATTTTTTACCGATCCATCGGGCATTTTGTATGCAAAAGGGTTACCTTTATTTATGGTTCCTAGCATAGTACCTCCCAATCTAGCAAAGGGAGCGAAGAAGTCGGCGATAGAGAGTTTTTTATAGCGCAAAGGACGTAAAGTTAATCCTTCAGTCCCATCGATTATTCCGTATACTTCCCATCCATAAGCGAGGATAGCTCGATAAACAACCGCCCGAATAACCGCATTTAATCCAGCACAATCACCACCACTAGTTAGTACGCCAATTCGTTTTATTTTTTGCATTTTTAAAATCCTTTAAAATCTTTTAGTGATTTTTATAATAAAGTAATGTATAAAGTAATTGCATTTAAAAAAAGGTTAAACTAGTGGATTCAGAAAAAAAACTTTTATTACAGAAGATAGAGATTTTAAAACAAGAGCATAGAGAAATAGATATTGAGATTTCATCTATGGTTAAGTCGTTATCTTCAGATCAATTACAAGTTCAGCGTTTAAAAAAACGAAAGTTAGCATTAAAAGATGAGATTACAAGGTTAGAGAATAGTATAGTACCTAATATTATAGCCTAATCTTTTAAAGATTTATCTGCGATTTCTAGGATATGTAAAGCATCTCCATCAGGAGGTACGTCTACACAACTAGTGTAGATTTCTAAGAAAGTAGATTTTCCTTTACTTTTAAAAGGTCTAGTTCGCATAGTTTCTTTAATTCTTTCTTGTAATATTTTTCCTTCTTTAATTCCAACGAAAGGCATAATTACAGCAATTCTAGCATAGTCGATAGCACCGATTATATCACTAGCTCTGACGCTAGCTTTGATAGTTGAAGCAAGGAGTAAAAGAGCAGCTTCAGCTTCAGATATTCCATCATTTTTTCGGATTTCAAAAAAGTTATGGAGTTCAAACATTACGAGGCATCCGCCTAAATTAACATTTGCAAAATGAGCAATTCTTTTTTCTATTTCTCTGATAAAAGCTCTTTGGTTAAAGAAGGGCATAGAATGATGTATATCTGCTTTGTCTTCAAAATATTTTAATCTACCTTCAAGATTTTTTACTTTCCAGCGTAAATAATCCATTTCATCGAGAAGTTTTACGATAGCTTTTTGTGTATCTTCAGAGACATTTTCTGAAGGAATATTTAAGATTGAAGCTATATCCTGAACGGAACGTTTAGTTTTTTGTTCATCTGGTATATGGTTTTCTCTTTCTTCATTTTTTGAATAAGGATTTCCAGTATTGTTTCCTTGTCGATTTTGATTAATAGCCAGAGTGCTAATAAGTTCAGAAGTTGGCATAATTGTATCAGGCATTTTTACCTCGGTAATTTTTAATAGTATCTTAAAGGTAAAGCAAATAATATAAAAGGAATAAATATTAAAGAAGGATTTAACAATATGTTTTTTTTATATAGTCGTTGGCAGAGATTAATGGAAAGAGTTTATGACTGGTCCATGGATATCTCGAGAACAAAGTATGCATTGTGGTTTTTAGTTTCATTTTCATTTATAGAGAGTTCTTTTTTTCCAATTCCTCCAGATGTTTTATTAATACCTATGGTATTAGCGAACCGAAAGAAAGCATGGTTTTATGCTACTTTTTGTACAGTATCTAGTGTTTTAGGAGGTTATTTAGGCTATTTTATAGGTATGTTTTTGTATGATTTAATAGCCGTTCCGATTTTAAATTTTTATGGTTATATGTCTCAATTTGAAGAGTTTAAGAATTATTATAACTCATTGGGAGCATGGATAGTTTTTGGGGCAGGAGTTACTCCTTTTCCATATAAGGTAATTACTATAGCGAGTGGAATAACAGGGTTAGATTTATTTACATTTACAATAGCTTCCTTGCTATCAAGAGGACTTCGTTTTTTTATAGTTGCGGGTCTTTTATGGTATTTTGGGGCTAAGATACAGAGTTTTATAGAAAAGAATTTAGGTTGGCTTTCGATAGTATTCTTTATTTTACTTATAGGAGGATTTGTTGCTCTTAAATATTTATGATGGAGCGCAAATAACGAGGTTTGCTCCAAGTCCAACGGGTTTTTTACATAAGGGACATGCATATTCAGCCATAACAGGATATCGTATAGCCAAAGAAACAGGGGGTAAATTTTTACTTCGTATAGAAGACATAGATAGCAGTCGTTGTCGACAAGAATACATAGATGCTATTTTTTCAGATTTATCTTGGTTAGGGATAGTTTGGGATAGAGATAATGTATTGATACAATCAGAACATATGAAAGAATATCAAGAAGCACTTATGAAATTAGATTCAATGGGTTTAATATATAAGTGTTATTGCAGTAGAAAAGAGATAGCTTCTGAGGTTTCGAGAATAGGGATGGCGCCTCATGCAGGAGAGACGATAGTTTATCCAGGGACTTGTCGTAATAAGAAGCAAGATATAAATTCAAA
>CALXRE010000056.1 GCA_944390645.1 uncultured Alphaproteobacteria bacterium
AAACTATTACGCCTAAGATTTTCGGCAAGAAAAGCATAGATAAAGATAGAATTAACAATAGGATTATACCAACAGAATCGAATATAGGCCAAGAAGGGAATAAAGTTTTAGTCGCTTCGAAATAAGAAGGAGGGAAGAAATGTCGCCATAGAGCGAAAGCAATTCCCAACAACAAGAATAAGCACCACAAAGGAGAAGAAAGATAAGACATGATACCCATAATAAAATGTATTCTGCTTATCGGATTAAAGTGTTTAGAGAATAATATTCGAAGATGTTGAAGATTACCCTGACACCATCTACGATCTCTAGCAGCGAACTCAATTATAGACGAAGGACATTCTTCATAACTACCTTTTAGTTCTGGGATCATCCAAGCAAGCCACCCTTCCCTTTGGATTAAAGCAGCTTCTACGAAATCATGACTAAGTATATGACCCCCAAAGGGAGGTTTTCCAGAGAACTGAGGTAAGCCACAACACTGAATAAAAGCCTTTGTTCTAATAATAGCATTATGTCCCCAATAATTACTATTCCATACCTGCCAATAAGCGAGGCCAGCAGATATTAAAGCTCCATATACTCTTCCAGAGAATTGTTGCACTCTTGCAAACAAGCTATGGCGATTAATAATCATAGGAGGAGCTTGAATGATACCTGTAGAAGGATTAACTTGCATTAATTGAACAGATTTTATCATAGTTTTAGCGGTAATTAGGCTATCTGCATCAAGAACAATCATGAAGTCATATTTAGCCCCCCAACGAACGCAGAAGTCTTCAATATTTCCACTTTTTCGAGCCGTATTTTTAGCACGATGACGATAGAATAGATTAATATTTTTAGGGAATTTTTGCTTTGTTTTAAGCCAAGTAATTTCTTCTTCCGCCCATAGATCAGGATTTGTAGTATCACTAAGAACGAAGCAATCAAAAGCCTTTTCGCATCCAGAATCTTCTAAATCTTTAGCCATTGCGAGCAAATTAGCGAATACATTTATAGGATTTTCATTATATATAGGCATTAATATAGCTGTTTTAGTTGTAATAGGATCCGAAGGTAGAGGTTTTTTAATACCAGGTATTTTTTGTTTTTTGAGGATACTCCAAAAACCGAACAGACTAGAAAAGAAGAATAAAGCGATCCAAGCGAAAGTAAGGAAGAAAAGTATTATTAAGGGTATTTTGAAGAAAAAAGAAGCATCAGAAGGTAAAAAAGAAGCCCATTTATAAGTTGCCCAGAAAGTAACAAAAGTAACAAGGAATAATAACTTAAGTCTACGCATGAAGACTTGTTTTTTTGTTTTTTTAGGAATCAAAAGATATTCGTTATTAATCATTTTTTTTCCTAGATATTTTATTTTTTAATAAAACTTTTATATATCTCCGAAAACGAGCAATTGGATTATATATTTTTATTTGTTGAGGCACCATAACAGAAAAGAGCAACTCAGGTGCAGCTAAACATTTTTTATTTATGAATATTGTTTTTAAGTCTTTTTTTTGTTTTTCCGACAAGTCAGAAAATATAGGAAAAGATAGGTATAATTTTTCAATTAAGAATATCATTTTAAAATATGCCACTTGATATTCCATAGGCATATTTGGATTATCTAAAGTTTCTTTTACTAGAGATTCGATTTTAAGTTTTAAGTCTTCAAAGGAGAGCTTATCCATTATAGCATATGAATAATTGTTAGGAGAGAAGCCCCAAGTTTGTATATATTTAAGAGTATCAATATTTTTATTTATTGTATCCACTGATAGCTCCATATTTCAGACAATAGTTTTTGGGGTTGATCTTTAGTCCATAAAGAAGCTTTAATTTCAACGATTTTTTCTTTTGGCTGGAAATCGAAAAACAATCTAAAACCATTATTCAAAGGATTTTTTTGTAATGTCATATCTTTTATTTTTCCAGCAGGAGCATCAATAACAGGAGCTATTTGAGAGACATTTAAGTTTTCTAAGTCTTCATCATAAAAGTCTATTACAAATTTAGTATATTTTTCCTGTTCTTGACCAGCCACACCCCCTACTCCAGAGAAAGTAGAAACGATCTGAGCTAGGTTAGAAGTATAAGGATTAATATCTTTAAACCAATATAAGCGATAATTTATATTATATTTTTCTCCTTTTTTCCATTTTTCGTCAGGAACGAAGAAAGCGACGACATTATCATGTATTTCTTTATCTGAAGGTATTTCTATTAATTGTATAACCCCTTTACCGAAAGGTTTAATTGGTTCTACCCATACACTTGGTCTCAAGTGATATAAAGATTCGAAATCCTGATAATGATCAGGATTACGATCTCTTTGCAATAGACCGAAGCCTTTAGGGTTCAAGGTATTAAAAGAACTAATACGCAATTGTTTAGAATTATCTAAAGGTCTCCATATTTTTTCGTTATTATTTTCCAATATAAGCAAACCATCACTATCGTGCACTTCTGGACGGAAGTCAAAAAAGCGATTTTTAGTATTTTCTCCGAAGAGGTACATGCTAGTCAAAGGAGCAATACCGACTTGTCTAATATCTTTTCTAGGGAACAAGACAGCGTTTACATCTATTTTTGTAGTTACGCCAGGAGTAATCAAGAAGTAATAGGCTCCTGTTATACTTGGGCTATCCAATAGAGCATATATTTTTATTTTATGTTCCCAAGATGTAGGTTTTTCAATCCAGAACTCTGTAAATTTAGGGAATTCTTCACCTGTTTCCAAGCCAGTATCAATAGCTATACCTCTAGCCGATATACCATATTTTTGGTCTCTTCCTAGGGCTCTAAAGTAGGAAGCGCCTAAAAATGCAATTAGCTCATCATAATAAGAAGTAGAATTTAAAGGATAATGGATTCTAAAACCAGCATAACCAGGCAATTGTATTGGTTCAGGGAAAGGTTTGTCTGCCAAAGAAAAAGAAGTAGATTGATAAGGTATTAATACATCTTTATTATCAACGATTTGATGAACAATAACAGGATCTTTATATATAAAACCTAAGTGAAAGAATTGGATTTCGAAAGGAGTTTTATTTTTATACCAAGGTCCATTTTGTCTGAGATATCTAATACTTCTAAAGTCATCATAGCTCATTTTTTCTAAGATTTTAGGTAAAGCAACAGAAGGTTCTTTATAGTCTTTTTCTGCTTTTTTCTGAGCCAAGGCGATTACATTATCAAAGGAAAAATTTTCCGCACTCGCATACAAAGGGATAAGGAATATAGAGAAAGTAATAAGAAAGCAAATTTTTATCATAAGAACCTCAATATAGACGGGCTTTAAGTTAGTTTATATTACAGATAAAATTTCCGTCTTTGACAAACTCTTGCTATATCTGAAAATATCTCCTTACAGGTGGTGGGCGTGGCAGGACTCGAACCTGCGACCTTTACGATGTCAACGTAACGCTCTAACCACCTGAGCTACACGCCCTACATAAAGTAGGAAGGTATTTCTAAAAACTTTTAAGGATAAAAGCAAGTAAAAAATTAGTTTTTAGCGATAAAATTACTTTTACAAATATAAATAAAGAAGCAATAATCTAAAGTATGAAAGAAGATATAGAACCTTTTTATTTATTCATGCCCAAGGTCTTGGAATCAGCATTAGTTGTTTCCATACCGCATTCAGGTAATTTTGCTCCTCAAGAATTTCTGAGTAATATACGGCTTTCAAAAGAAGAATTAAGATTATCTGAAGATAGTTATACAGATGAAATATTTTCTTCATCATTGTCATTAAACATTCCAACTATAAGAGCTAACTATTCTCGTAATTACATTGACGTAAATAGGGAACCATTTGAACTCAAGCAAAAAATGTTTATTGATAAGCTTCCAAGCTATATAAATCATAATTCTATAAGAGCAGAGAAAGGTTTTGGGACAATTCCAGAGATAGTATCAAAAGGTAAGAAGATATATAAGGACAAGCTTACTTTTGCAGAGGTTAAAGAGAGAATTCGTAATATTTATCATCCCTATCATGACAAATTGGAAGAAGTAATAAAATTAGTAAACAAAAAATTTGGTTTTTGTATTTTAATAGATGCTCATTCTATGCCATCAAGCAAGAAAATAACATCTACAGATTTTGTACTTGGGAATAATTATAATCAATCATGTACAGAAGAGTTAACCAATCTTATATCCTCTTATTTGCAATCCATAGGTTATAAAGTTTCTTATAATTTTCCTTATCCAGGAGGATATACAACGAAGCATTATGGTTATCCAGAACTTGGTGTAGAAGCGATACAAATAGAAATAAATCGTTCACTATATATGAATGAAGTAACTTTTTTGAAACATGATAATTTTAACAAACTCAAAAAAGATATTTTTGGGTTACTATCGAGTATAAAGGAATACACTCAAAGTGTATTGAAATAATAATTATGGCTTTACAAGGCATTAATGTTTTTTTAGAATAAAAAAGCTTTTTATATATATGAAAAGCGGGACTTGAAACTCCCATAGAAGTATGTGCAATCCATAGTATATATATACTTATTTCTTTGTTCCCTAATATTGTCTGGGGAACAAAGTTAGG
>CALXRE010000057.1 GCA_944390645.1 uncultured Alphaproteobacteria bacterium
CGTTTCCGATATTTAGTTCCAGATCAGTAATTTTAGTTTGTTTAGGAGTTTTATCGATATTTGCTACGAATTTAAAGTTACCCAACAACCCAGTTGGCAGATTATAAGAAGAAAATAAGTGGAAGAAGTTTCGAATTTGAGGATGTCTAACTTCTAAAGAGAATGTGGTTTGAGGTTCATTTTCTTTATTGTTTTTGAGATAAGATCCTTCAGCATTAAAATAAGTACCAGAAGTATCACCAACCAGTTTAAAAGATAAATTATCTATAGACCCATTTAAGGTTGCATCTAATAGTAAGTTATTGATATTTTTCGTATCAAAAGGAAGATTTATTTCCATATCAGAAAGTATTTGATTAATACGAGAAAGTTTGAGGCTTGTTTCTAAATTTTTAAAAAGAACAGGTTTATTTTCGTTAAGAGCAGAGATTTCCCCTTTTAGATTTAAAGAATTACCATTTATATTAGTCATTCTAAATTCATTTATAGTAATTAGATCATTTTGAATATTCCCATTGAAAAGTATTCTTGGAGAAGAAATTTGCCCATAAGCAGCTTGAGAAAGATCTATTTTTATAGAAGCATTGTAATTTTTTAACAAATCGAGGGGTTCAAGGATTTCCAGCATAGCAAGGTTAGGATTTTCTTGAGAAAATTTTTTAAATTTTTCTTTAAAGTGTATTTTTTCTAAGAAATTTTTTATATCCACTCCAGAAATTTGTAGATTTAGATCTAAATTATTTTGTTCAGAAGCAAGATTAGTTCCTATATTTCCTTCAATATTTATATTTTCAGCATTAGCCACTATTTTATTTAAATAGAAAGAATTAGGTGAAGCATAAATTTCAGTATTAAAGGTTGCGTTTTCAATAGGGATTAAATTAAGTATGTCAGAAGGTATAGGTAGGTTTAACCAGTTAAATATTTGAGAAGTTTTTTTTGTTTCTAAGGATATATTTCCAGTAAGATTTAGATTTTTTTCGGTATTATTATTTGTTAAGCTAAGATTTCCTTGTAAAGAAGAGTTTCCAGGTAATTTTGCCTTAATATTGTTGAAATTAAGGGTATTAGTAGATGAATCAACCGTTAAAGATAGATCTTCAATTTTGCCATTTTGATATTTTAAGACGTCAGCTTTTAGATTAAGTAAAGCATTATCGATAAATTTTAGATTATTTTTATTTATCTTTTGAATAAGATCTGACATAGGCGAGATATCGAGATAGCTAATTATTAGATTAGCATTAAGATTTTTTTGTTTATCATTTTCAGGTTGATATAAAAAGAAAGAAGCATTTCCAACAGCAGAGTTTTCTCCTTGTTTTATCACGATATCATCTAAAGACACTTTGTTTCCATTAATTTTAATAGAAAGGTTAGCGGCAATAGTTTTTTTTAGGGTTTCTGGTATAGAGAAGTTAGGAAACCAGAAAGTGATTAATTTATCTGGGTTTTCTATATCTGCAATCATATTTCCCTTTAAAGAGAAAGTTTGCAAAGTATTTGCAAGGTTTCCACTGAAAGCAATAGAAGCACCTGTATCTGGTCGAGATAACATAATATTGAGTTCAGAAGGTTCTCTATCATTAAGTTTATCCAAGGATATAGCTAGACCTGTTGAAGATTCAAAGAGCTTAAAGGTTCCATCAAAGCGATAAGGACCCCGTAAGGTTTCAGCGATCATTTCTCCATTTAAGTTTTCGAGTTTATATTCGACATTAGAATTTTTATTAACGAAAACGATGGTTCCATCTTGAATTGTGAGACTATCAAAAGAAACATCATTTGATAATTTTGAATTATTTACATCGAATGGGTCTCTAGCTTTAAGAAAATCTAACATCCAGTTAACTTGACCATTAGGCAAGGTTTCAAGATAAATAAAAGGTTTAATTAATTCAGCTTTAGATATTTTTATGTTTCCCGTAATGAAAGATTTAAGATCTAACTGAGCAGTAATTTTTTCTATTTCCAACATATCTGGTTTAGCTGCACCAGTTATATTTTCTAAGCGAGTATTTTCTACAGAAATAGTTGGAGAAGGAGTAAATTTAAGAGAGAATTTACCATCGACATATACATTTCTCCCCGTAATAGCTTGAAGATTTTCAATAAATTTTTGTTTTAATCCTACGTCATCAATCAAAAGAGGAATAGAGAATACACCCCCTACTCCAACTACGACTATAAGAGTCATTACAGTTAAAAATTTTTTCATTTTTTTCCTCTTTTGATTTAGAATTTGCTAAAGAGTTCCAAATAGGCGATCTCCAGCATCACCTAATCCAGGGACAATATAAGCATCTTCATTTAAGCACTCATCGATAGCCGCTATGTATATAGGAATGTTAGGATATTTTGTAGTAAATACTTTAACAGCATCAAAAGTACCTAAGAGAGCAACAAAGATCATATTTTCAGTTTTTACGTTTCTTTTTTTTAAGGCTTCAACAGCCGCACAAGCAGAGAAACCAGTAGCAAACATAGGATCTACTAATATGAACATTTGTTCTTTTACTTCAGGTATTTTAACGAAATACTCTACAGGTTTTTTAGTTTTATGATCTCGATACATGCCTACATGACCGATAGATGCATTAGGGATTATGTTTAATAAACCATCTGCCATAAACAATCCAGCTCTAAGAATAGGAACAATAACAGGATATTCTCCTTGAAGGACAGGAGCATTTTTCATTATGCACATAGGAGTATCTATTGTTTTTGTTGAGAGAGGGAAATTTTTAGTTGCTTCATAAGAGATTAACATTGCAATTTCTTTTAACAATTCTCTAAAATCTCGAATCGAAGTATTTTTATTTCTCATATGAGATAATTTATGCTGAATTAATGGGTGATCAACAACAAACAAGCTAGGATATTCAGGGTATTTTTTCATAAAAGTTTCCTTTCACTAGAGATTTTTACAATATTGAAGCATTAGACATAAAGTATCAAGAGGAAAGGTATATCTTTTCGAGTAAATTTAAAAATACTATTTTAAAGAAGCTAGAAAAATAGTTAACTATATTTTATAAAATGTATAATAAATTTCTATATAAAAAGAGAAGGAGAAAGTATGGAAATTGTTGACGTTATACATCATAAGCTTGAGCGTAAGCAATGGAGCAAGAAAGAGATAGATTTTATAGTAAAAGGTTTACTTAATTTATCTTTATCGGAAGCAGAAGCTGGAGCTATTGTTATGTCGATATGCGTTTCTGGTTTAAGTTTAGATGAGACAATGCATCTTACATCTTGTATATCTAAATCTGGAGAGACGATAAGATGGGAAAGAAATAAAATAAAAGGTCCGTTATTAGATAAGATATCATCAGGTGGTATAGGAGATAAGATAACGTTAATTTTAGCGCCATTAGTTGCAGCTTGTGGAGGTTATGTTCCAATCATTTCAGGTAGAGGATTAGGTTTTTCTGGTAATACTGTAGACAAGCTTGAGAGTATACCCAATTATGATGGAGATCCATCTCTTGAAGATTTCAAATCAGTAACAGAAGAAGTAGGCTGTGCGATTGCATCAGAGTCTTCATTACTTGCTCCAGCAAATAGGGGTTTGAATGCAGTAAAAGAAGCTATAGGAGCATCTGATTGTATACCATTATTAGTATCTTCGATGCTTTCTAGGAAATTATCTGCAGGTACGGAAGCGTTAGTAGCCGACATTAAAGTTGGTAGTGGTACAGTTATTGAAGATGTTTCAGCAGGTAGAGTTATGGCAACGATGTTGCTAAATACAGCCAAGTCATTAGGAATGTCTGCTACTGCAGTTATTTCTGATTCTAATCAAGTTATAGGAAAGAGCGCAGGCAATGCGGTAGAGATAAAAGAGGCAATAGAATTTTTAATAGGTAAAAACAAAGATTCAAGACTTATGGATTTAGTTTTGACGTTAGGTTCAGAGATGCTTTTAGCAGGAAAGCTAATTACCTCATATGAAGAAGGGAAGCGTCGCTTAAGTACAGCTTTAGAAAAAGGAGAAGGAGCAGAGAAATTTTCCAGAATGGTTATGCGTTTTTCTGGAGTTGGTAATATATTAGAGAAATATGAAGATATATTACCGAGGGCTCCAATTATTCGTCCTGTTTTTGGAAGCAAGGAAGGTTATATATCGTATATTGATGGAAAGAAGATAGCACATTGCTTAATAATTATGAAAGCAGCGAGGTTGAGTCTTGCAGACATTATAGATTATAGTGCTGGTTTTTCATCATGTCGTTCAGTAGGAGATTATGTTGATTTAGACACTCCACTAGCATATGTTCATGCTAAGGATGAGGATTCATTTTTAATAGTATCAGAGATAATAAAAGAAGCGTTTATTATAAAAGAAAATATTTCAGATATTTCTCCCGTTGTTTATGAGATTCTTCATTAAATTATTCACTAAGTTTATATAAAATTCATAATTGTTATTTTTTTTGTAACAACCGTAACAAAGGTTGATTTGAGTTGCATATAATTCACTGATATTTTTAACTAAAGTAATAATATCAGGAAGGTATATTATAATGGCAAGCATAGATCTTCAAAGTAGTGAAGTAATAGAAGATAGACTAAGACAAAAGACAATTTGTAATTCTATAAGCTGTTATGGAATAGGTTTACATTCTGGTTTAAAGATAAAGCTTACATTAAAGCCTTCAGATGTTGATACAGGCATTATATTTTATCGTACGGATATTGCTGGTAACGGAGCGTGTATTAAGGCGGATTATAATAATGTTGTTGATACTCGTTTATGTACCTGTATAGGAGATGGTAAGGGTAACAACATAGCTACGGTTGAGCATTTGATGTCAGCGATTCATGCTTTAGGTATTACGAATTTAAGGATTGAAGTAAGTGGACCAGAGGTTCCCATTTTAGATGGTAGTTCATCACCTTTTATATTTTTACTTAACAGTGCGGGTTTAAAGCTTCAAGATTCACCCTTAAAAGCAATCAAGGTAAAGAAATCGATTACGGTAGAAGAAAATGGTTCTTATATAACTTTTTTACCTTCAAGCTCGTTATTGAATATAGATTTTACCATAGATTATGGTTCTTCTACATTTATAGTGAAACAACACTATCTATTTTCCTTAGAAAGTTCAAACTATATTAGAGATATTTCTTCTGCAAGGACCTTTGGTTTAGCCAGCGAAGTAGAGCAGATAAAGTCTTTAGGTTTAGCTAAAGGAGGCTCTTTAGATAATGTATTAGTAGTTACAAATGAAGATGTTTTAAATCCAGAAGGTCTTCGTTATGAGGATGAATTTGTTCGTCATAAAATTTTAGATGCTATTGGTGATATTTTTATGAGTGGTTATACTATGATAGGTACAATGATAGCTTATAAATCTGGTCATCGTTTAAACAATATTGCCATAAGAAAACTGCTTTCAGATAAAGACGCATGGGAATTAGTTGAAGTATCAAAGAATAATCATCCTATTATTCTTTCAGATTATTCCAAGCTAGCTATTGCTTAAAAACCAATTAAGCTATAAATAAAATGGTGCATATTGATGCACAAAGTGTTATTCTTTATTATTTTTTAAAGAATATAATAATTAATGGATAGATTTATGGCTGCATTTGGAAGATTTATAGCTTTTTTATTATTGCTTTTTATAATACTGCTTGTAATAAACGGTTGTTCTACTGATGAATCTAAGTATCAAGAAGATAGAACAGTTGAGGATTTATACACTGAAGGTTATAACGCTTTAAATAATGAAAATTATGATAAGGCTGCGAAGATGTTTGATGAATTAGAGAGGCAGCACCCCTATTCTTCTTGGGCATCTAAGGCAGAACTTATGGCAGCTTATGCATATTATGAGAATGAGAAATATGATGATGCAATTTTAGCATTAGATCGTTTTATTCAATTACATCCGGGGAATAAGGATATAGCATATGCATATTATATGCGAGCAATGTGCTTTTATCATCAGATATCAGATGTATATAGGGATCAAAGGATAACGATTTTAGCAAGAGATGCCTTACAAGAAGTTTTTCGTCGTTTTCCGAACACCGTTTATGCGAGAGATGCAAAGGTTAAGTACGATTTAACAGTTGATCATTTAGCTGGGAAAGAAATGTCTATAGGTCGTTATTATCAGGAGCAAAAAGATATTTTAGCAGCACTTAATCGTTATATAGAGGTTGTTATAGAGTATCAGACGACTACGCATATACAGGAAGCGTTATATCGTTTAGTTGAATGCTATACGATTCTTGGTTTAAAGAAAGAGGCGATAAGGAGTGCCGCAGTATTAGGTTATAATTATCCGAATAGTGAATGGTATGAGATGGCGTATAAATTAGCAGAGCTTGATGAAGAGAAGTTGAAGCAAATAAAAGAGGAAGAAGAGCATTCTTGGTTTGGTTTACCGTTTTAGATGATTCTGAATATGTTATTAAGTCTTAATATAAGGAACGTTGTTTTAATAGAGCAGTTAAATATATCCTTTCCCAAAGGATTAACAGTTTTTACGGGAGAGACAGGAGCAGGAAAATCTATTTTATTAGATTCTTTATCCTTAGCATTAGGTTCAAAGATGGACATAGGGTTAATAAGGAAAGGTAGCCAACAAGCATCAGTTACAGCAGAGTTTACAGTTCCACAGGAAGAAGAGTTTTTAGATTTTTTATCTGAGCATGGAATAGATTATACGGAAGGTAGTTTGTTTTTACGCCGTATAATTAAAGCAGATGGTAAAAGCAAAGCATTTATCAATGACGATGCAGTTAGCGTTAGTTTTTTAAGGCAAGTAGGAGAATATCTGATAGAGATTCAAGGACAATTTTCAAGTTCTGGTTTATTAGATAGTTCTAAGCATATAGATATTTTAGATAGTTATGGAGATCTTGGAGATAAGGTAAAATTATGTAAGCAATCTTTTGCAAAGTGGAAGCAAGCGGAGAAGCTTTTAACAGAGGCAAAGGAAGAGTCTTTAAGATTATCGTCAGAAGAAGAATATTTAAGGCACATTTATGAAGAATTGGAAGAAGCTTCTCCTCGATTAGGAGAGGAAGAAGAATTAATTAAACGTAGATCAATTTTAATGAACGCGGAGAAGATATCGGAAAATTTAAATACATTGTTACAAGCACTTCAAGGATCAGGAGGTTCTATTAGTAACCTAAGAATAGCAGAAAAGAGCGTAGAACATCTTTTAAAACTTTCAGATGGGGATAATCTTATAAAGATATCAGAGTGTTTAAATAGAGTATCGCTAGAATTTGATGAAGCGTTAAATCTCATAGATAAGATTAAAGGAGATTTATTTTTTGATGTTAAAGATTTAGATATTATAGAGGAACGACTTTTTAAGATAAGAGATTTAGCGAGGAAACATAAAGTTACGGTTGAAGCCCTTCCCTCTTTTAAGGATAGTTTATTAGAAAGGATAAATAAGATAGAAGATTCAGAGGAGCGGATAAGTTTATTAGAAGAAAGAGTCCGTACTAGCAAGAAAGAATATGAGCATTTAGCGAAAGATTTAAGCCTTTCAAGGATAAAGGTAGGTAAGATTTTAGATGAAGGAGTTAATAAAGAGCTTCCATCATTAAAATTAGATAAAGCAAGGTTTACAAGCAAGATAGAGCCATTACCAGAAAATTTATGGAATTCTAATGGTATAGATAAAGTTTCTTTTTTAGTTTCTACGAATAAAGGTATAGATGAAGGTTTTTTATCTAAGATTTCATCAGGAGGAGAATTATCTCGTTTTTTATTAGCGATTAAGCTTAATTTAGTTAGAGATAATTCAATTTCGACATTAATTTTTGATGAAATAGATAGTGGTATAGGAGGAGCAACAGCAACAGCGATAGGAGAAAGGTTATCGAAGTTATCTAAGATTTGCCAAGTTATAGTTATAACACATTCTCCGCAAGTAGCATCTTTTGGTGATTATCATTTATTTGTATCGAAGGAAACAAAGACAGGAGATATTACAAAGAGTAAGGTAGTAGAATTAACAGGATCTAGACGAAAAGAAGAGATTGCGCGAATGCTTTCAGGAGCAAAGATTACGGATGAAGCTAGAGCAGCGGCACAAGTATTATTGGAGTCATCATGGAAGAAACAAGAAGAATAGAAGTTTTTGCACTAAGTGAAGCAGAAGCTAGAGAAGAGTTAGAAAGTTTAGCAAAAGAAATAAAGATATATGATGAAGCATATCATCAAAAAGATTCACCATTAATTACGGATTCAGAATATGATGCACTAAAGCGGAGGAATGAAGCGATAGAAAATCGTTTTCCAGAACTTGTAAGATCGGACAGTCCATCTTTTAGAGTTGGTTATATGCCAAGTAAAGAATTTGTGAAGGCGATCCATAAAGTTCCGATGCTATCATTAAGTAATATATTTAAAGATCAAGACGTATATGAGTTTGTAGAGCGAATAAGGAATTTTTTAGGTTTGAATGGCTCAGAAGAATTAGAGATAGTAGCAGAGCCCAAGATAGATGGACTTTCGTTTTCAGCCTTATATGAAGGCGGGAAATTTGTTAGGGGAGCAACTCGAGGAGATGGTGTTGTAGGAGAAGATATCACGCAGAATCTTTTGACATTATCAGAATTACCGAAAGTTTTAGCAGGAGGGGAAGGTAATATAGAGATTCGAGGAGAAGTTTATATGAAGAAAGGAGATTTTTTAAAATTAAATCAAGAGCAACTAGCTAAAGGTAAGAATTTATTTGCAAATCCGCGCAATGCAGCAGCAGGATCATTAAGACAGTTAGATGCTAGGATAACAGCGGCAAGGAAATTAAGTATTTTTGCGTATGCTTATGGAGAGATAGGAGATACAGTTTTTTGGAAGACTCATTATGAATTTTTAAATTATTTAAAATCGAATGGCTTTCCAGTTAATCCAGAGATAAGGATTTGTAGTAATGTTGAAGATATGATTAATTTTTGTCATAACATTATGTCCAAGCGTTCTTCGCTAAGCTATGATATTGATGGTGTAGTATACAAAGTAAACAGGATTGATTGGCAGCAGCGTTTAGGTTTTATAAGTAGAGCACCGAGATGGGCTATTGCGCATAAATTTCCAGCAGAGCAAGCAGAGACAATATTAAAAGATATAAGGGTTCAAGTTGGACGAACAGGGATACTCACACCCGTTGCTGATTTAGAGCCGATAAATGTAGGAGGAGTTATTGTAAGTCATGCAACTTTACATAATGAAGATGAAATAATACGCAAAGGTATTAGGATAGGAGATACGGTTATAGTTCAAAGAGCAGGAGATGTTATTCCGCAAATAGTAAGGATAGTTGAAGATAAACGTCCAACAGAAAGTAAAGATTTTATTTTTCCAGATCATTGTCCTGTTTGTGGGAGTCTTGCGGTTAGAGAAGGAGAAGAAGTTGCTCGTAAGTGCATAGGCGGGCTTCATTGTCCAGCCCAAGCAATTGAGCATTTTAAGCATTTTGTTTCTAGGGATGCTTTAGATATAAGGGGTATGGGAGATAGGAATATAGAAACTTTTTATAATAAAGGATGGCTAAAAGATGCGTCAGATATTTTAACGCTACCATATAAACATGGGATAGAGCTTCCAGTTATGGAAGGATGGGGTTTGCAATCTGCGAGCAAACTTTTTTCTGCGATAGAAAAAGTTAAGAAAGGAATAAGTTTAGATCGTTTTTTATATGCATTAGGGATACCTCAAATAGGACAAGCTACGTCTAGGATACTAGCAAAAGAATATCTCAGTTTTGATAATTTTAAACTTAGTATGATAAAAGCATCAGATAGAGGATCCGAAGCATATAATGATTTAATAAACATCGAAGGTATAGGAGAATCTATAGCAGAAGATTTGATTGCTT
>CALXRE010000058.1 GCA_944390645.1 uncultured Alphaproteobacteria bacterium
AAAGAAAATCAATGCTCTGATTGGGGAGCTGAAAAACTAACCCAAGAACAGATAACTTATGCGGCTAATGATGTCTTATATTTGCATAGAATAAAGCAAATCTTAGATGAAAGACTGGAAAGAGAAAATCGAAAAGATCTCGCTGATGCTTGTTTTAATTTTATTTTAACTCGAGCAACCTTAGATATATATGGATGGAATGATGATATCTTTGCTCATTAATTTTTAAATATTTCTCAGGAGAAAAAAAATGTCTTCAGAATATTGCCAAAATACAATAAAAGCTGGTCGTAAAGTAATAGAGATGGAAATTAAAGGACTAAAAGTATTAGCAGATACTTTAGATGAAACTTTTGTACAGGCAATAGAAATACTCTTTAAAACTACAGGAAAAGTAATAGTTACAGGTATTGGTAAAAGCGGGCATATCGGGCGTAAATTAGCGGCAACTTTTGCTTCAACAGGAACTCCTTCTTTCTTCGTCCATCCTTCTGAAGCAAGTCATGGGGATTTAGGAATGGTAGCTAAAAATGATACTGTAATCGCTATATCTTATTCTGGTGAATCTCGAGAGCTTAGTGATATCGTAAATTATTGTAAAAGATTTGCTATCCCTTTGATAGGTATTGTCTCAAATCCAGAAAGTACCTTAGCTAAAAATTCTAATGTAGCAGTTATCTTACCCAAAAGTGAGGAAGCTTGTTCTTTTGGTTTAGCTCCTACTACTTCAACTACTCAAACTTTAGTATTGGGTGATGCTATTGCTATGGTTCTTTTGGATAAAAAAGGCTTTTCTCGTGACGAGTTTAGAGATAGACACCCTGGAGGAAAACTTGGGCAAATACTAATTAAAGTCAAAGATTTAATGCATAAAGATATTGCTATGCCAATTGTAACTAAAGGTACTTTGATGTCGGAGGCGCTAATCGTTATGACTAGTAAGGGTCTTGGTTGCGTAGGAATAGTTGATAATAAAGGGTCTTTAATCGGAATAATTACAGATGGCGATTTACGTAGAAAAATGTCTAATGATCTGATTTCTCGTAAAGTTGAAGAGATAATGACAGAAAATCCAAAAACTATTATTCAGGAAGCTTTAGGAGCTGAAGCCCTTGCTATGATGAACAACTATTCTATAACGAGTCTTTTTATTGTAGATCAAGATAATAAGCCTTTGGGGATTGTGCATATTCATGACTGTATGAGAGCTGGAGTCGTATAATAAAACTGCAAAAGGGAAAGTATGGCTGAAAAATTTAAAAATAATGTTAAAGAAATTCATTTCCCTAAAGATAAATTCGTTTATGAAGCTTGTAATCGCTGTGGAGATTTAAAAGCTCATAATCGCTTAATTCGAATTCTAAAAATATCTTTACCTAGTATGGCGGTTATTGCTATTGCTATGTTGTTATTGTGGCCTCAGATCATGGAACAAAAAGAATATTTCCGTTTGGGAATTAGTAGACCTATAATCGCTGGAAAAACTGATGTCCTTAGTGTCATTAATTCTAAATTCTATTCTACAGATAACAAAAATCAGCCTTTTATGCTTACCGCTAAATTGGCTTTAGAAACTAAACCTGGTTCGAGAATCATCGATTTGACTGAACCTAAGGCAGATGTTTTGTTGAATTCTGATTTGTGGGTGGCTATCTCTTCTAAAACTGGAGTTTTACAGCAAAAGAAAAATATGATATCTTTAATCGGAGATGTAAGTGTTTTTACTGATGCTGGGTATGAACTGCATACAGAAATGGTGGATATAGATCTAAATACAAATAATATCCAAGGAAATCAAAAAGTGAATGGTCGTTATATTCAAGGGTCTATTACTGCCGAAGGTATTAAAACTTTTAATAAAGCGAATGTTATTGTCTTTACAGGAAAAGCAAAGTTAATTTTTGATCCCGATTATGAGGAAAATGAATAATGCATAAACTTGATTTGCTTTTATTATCGAGTCTACTTTTGTTTCCTTTTTTTGTTTTTGCTCAAGGAATTAATTTTTCTTCTTCTGGATCTGGACCAATAGAAGTAACCGCTGATGATGGAATAGAGTTACATCAAAAAGAAAGTAAAATTATTGCGAGAAAAAATGCGCTTGCAACTAGAGGAGATTCAAAATTATCTGCTGATATCATTGAAGCTGAATATCGTAAATTACCAAATAAAGGAACGGAAATATGGCGTCTTATTGCTTCCGATAATGTGGTTATGACTTCTGAAAAAGAGAAAGCTTTTGGAGATACTGCAGAATTTAATGTTGATGATGGGGTGTTAATTATTAGAGGTGTTCCTGCTCGTTTTATTACTCTTCAAGATGTGGTAACCGCTGATATCCTAGAATATTGGCAAAAACAACAACTGGTAATAGCTAAACAAAATGCTAAAATAGTTAGAGAAAATAGAACAATAACTGCTGATGAAATCTCTGCTTTATTCAAAAAAAATAAAGAGGGAAAATTAGAAATAGAAAAAATGCAGGCAGAAGGTAATGTCGTAATTCAAACTGAAAATGAACGGGCTACAGGAGAAAAAGCTACATATAATCCAAAAACTGGAATTGCTATTCTTCTTGGTAAGGTAAAATTAACCCAAAAGGATAATTATATGACTGGTGCAAAAGCTGTAGTTAATATGAAAACTGGAATTAGTAAGCTTTATGCTACCGCTCCAGAACTCGGAGATACGCCTAATAATGCTAGGGTTAAAGGAGTTTTCTTGCCTGAAGAGGTAAAAAATAGTACAACAAAAAAAACTAATAAGGATTAGTGGATGGTTAGTAAAACCGAAAATAAAAGTAAACAAGGAAAC
This sequence comes from uncultured Alphaproteobacteria bacterium, assembly GCA_944390645.1. Lineage (GTDB taxonomy): Bacteria > Pseudomonadota > Alphaproteobacteria > CACZRW01 > CACZRW01 > RGIG5556. The sequence continues at coordinate 2,815 of CALXRE010000058.1, forward strand.
TTAAAAAAAGATCAAAAAGGAGCTAAACCATTTGCTCCTCGCTTGGTTGCAGATAATAAAGGTTTGTTTGCTAAACATATAGGAAAATCTTATAAAAAACGTCCAGTATTGCGAGATGTTTCTGTTAGTGTGTCTCGAGGTGAAGCTGTCGGACTTCTAGGTCCAAATGGAGCTGGTAAAACTACAAGCTTTTATTGTATTATGGGATTGGTAAAACCTGATGCAGGAAATATATTTATAGATGGTAATAATATTACTGATTTCCCTATGTATAGACGAGCAAGAATGGGTATCGGTTATTTGCCTCAGGAAGCTTCTGTGTTCAGAAGCCTTAATGTTGAAGATAATATTCGGGCCGTTTTAGAAGTAGTAGAAAAAAACCGAGATAAAAGAGAAGCTACTTTAGAAAATCTTTTAGCAGAGTTTTCTATTGCTCATCTTAGAAGAACTCCTGCGGTTGCTTTGTCGGGAGGTGAACGACGCAGAGTGGAAATCGCTAGAGCTTTAGCTACTAGACCTTCTTTTATACTCTTAGATGAGCCTTTAGCTGGTATTGATCCTATCGCAGTAAGTGAAATTAGAGATTTAGTCGCTCATCTAAAAAACCGAGGCTTAGGTGTCCTTATAACGGATCATAACGTTAGAGAAGCTCTAGAAATTGTCGATCGTGCTTATATACTCCACGGAGGTACAGTCTTAATGGAAGGTACTCCATCAGAAATAGTTTCTGATCGTGAAGTGCGTCATGTCTATCTTGGAGAGCGGTTTAGTTTGTAATGCCTGGAGAGCCTATAGTACCTCATCTCGAACTTCGGCAGGCTCAATCCCTGATAATGACTCCTCAGCTGCAACAGGCGATTAAAATACTGCAAATGAATAATGTTGAGCTTAATGCTTTCGTTGCGGAAGAATTAGAGCGAAATCCTTTGCTAGAAAGAGAAGAAGATAATGATATATCTGAAAATATAAATACAGAAAATTTGGAAAATTCTGAAAACTCTGATTTAGATATAGAATATGATAATAATTTCACAAATGATAGCTATGCAGAAGCTAGTCCTTCTTTAAGTTGGTCGGCTACAAAAAAAACAATTTTCGATGATTCGCAACTAAATGCAATTGATAGCTTCGCTGATGAAAAGGTTTCTTTGCGAGAATATCTTATATCACAAATAAATGTAGATATTAAAAATATCGAAGAACGTTTAATTGCTTTATTGTTAATCGATTTTCTTGATGATGCAGGATATCTCATATTTGATGATGTCATCTTAACTGAAAAATTAAAAATTGATAAAGAATTATTAACAAAAGTTGTTGATAAACTGCAGGGTTTACAACCTTTAGGCGTTTTTGCTCGGGATCTTAAAGAATGTTTGGCTATCCAGCTAAAAGACAAAAATCGTTTGGATCCTGCTATGCAAAAACTTTTAGATAATCTTCCTTTATTGGCAAAAAAAGATTTTAAAGCTTTACAACGAATTTGCTCTGTAAGTGCTGAGGATTTAGTGGATATGGTTAGAGAAATTCAAAAATTAGATCCTAAACCAGCTAGCGGATTTGAAAATATAACCGTACAAACTTTAATCCCTGATGTCTTTATGCGAGAAGATAAAAATGGAAATTGGATAGTAGAGCTTAATAATGATACTTTACCAAAAGTTTTATTAAATCAGTCTTATGTTAAGACTATTAATAAAGCAAATATTTCTAAAGCAGATAAAAAAATTGCAAATAATTATTTAACTTCGGCTAATTGGCTTATTAAAGCTTTACATCAAAGAGCAGAAACAATACTTAAAGTGGCTTCTGAAATAGTATCTTATCAAAAAGAGTTCTTTACTAAAGGAATTGAGTATTTACGACCTTTGACTTTAAAAGAAATCGCAAACTCTGTAGAAATGCATGAAAGTACGGTTAGTAGAGTAACTACTGGTAAATATATGGAAACTCCTTTTGGCGTCTTTGAACTTAAATATTTCTTTAATCAAGCTTTACCTAATACTGGCTTTCAAAACGCTAAAGAAAATCATTCTGCTACAACCGTAAAATATAAAATAAAAGAAATGATAAATTCTGAAAATCCTAAAGAAATATTGTCTGATGAACAAATTGCTTACCTATTACAAAGACAGGGGATTGCTATAGCTCGTAGAACCGTCGCAAAATATCGAGAAGCTTTAAATATTCCAACTTCGGCTCAACGAAGGCGGGATAAACAAATAAAAAATTTGTAAAATTCTTCGGTATTGACTTATCATCTTAGGACTTATATTTTCAAAACTCTTGAAAAATATTTAACTGTTAAGCTGAGGAATAAAAAAGAATGCAAATCTCTATAACTAGTAAACAAATAAATCTTGGCGATTCGCTTAAAGCTTATGTTGAAGAAAATATAAATAAACTTGTTTTTAAGTATTTTGAAAACCCTATTAAAGCTAGTGTATCATTTTCTCGAGAAGGAGACCTTATAAGGGCTGATATTTCAGTTCATCCTTTAAGTGGAATCTTGGTACAAGGTAATGCTAAAAGCTCTGATGCTTATGCTGCTTTTGATGAAGCGGGTAGTAGAATAACTAAACAACTTAGTAGATATAAAGAGCGCCTTACTGATTACAAAATAAATGCTGAACCAGTAAATATTTCTGTAATTAAAGCTGAAACTTCGGCTGAAGAAGTACTACCAGCTGAAGAAACAGCTCCTATTATCATCGCTGAATTGGAAGACGAAATACCTACTTGTTCTGTAAGTGGTGCTGTAATGCGTATGGATTTAGCTGATGTTCCTGCTCTTATGTTCCGTAATTCTGCTCATGGTGGGTTAAATATGGTTTATCGGAGAGCTGATGGAAATATAGGTTGGGTAGATCCTAAAAATGATAAGTAATCCTTTATACTAAGGAGTACATTATGGATATCGATACAAAGCGCATACCGTTCCTCTTAGAAGAAAAAAAAGTTATGGTATGTGGCTTTGGCGATATGATCCGAGATGCTTTAAAGGATAAGCTTGAACAAACAAACTGTATCATTATCGATGCGGATGAAAAAAATCTTGATTTGACAAATCAAGAAGATGTTTTTGCTTTTTTTAAAAAATACTCCCCTGACGCTGTTTTTGCTGTAGAAACTAAATTCGGCGGAAATTTCGCTAGCCAAACTATGCCTGCCGACTTGTTGTTTCGTAATCTTATGATGATTACTAATGTTATTCATGCAGCTTATAATAATGATGTGAAAAAACTCTTATTTATGGGATATTCAAGTGTATATCCTAAAGATGCTAAACAGCCTATGGTAGAAGATGCTCTACTAACAGGACCTTTTGATAAAGTTAATGAGCCATATGCGGTTGCTACTCTTTGTGGCTTAAAACTCTGCCAGTTCTATCGAAAACAGTTCGGATCGGATTTTATATCGGTTATGGCAACAAATGTCTTTGGACCAAAAGATAATTTTGATCTTACATATGGAAGTGTAATTCCTTCTGTTATTAGAAGAGCCTATGAAGCTAAAGCAAATAATAAACAAGAGCTTGAAGTATGGGGAACTGGAGCTCCTAAAAGGGAGTTTATATATTCTGAAGACTTAGCAGATGCATTGTGTTTCTTAATGGAAAGATATTCAGATGCTGATCCTATTAATGTGGGAACTGGTGAAGCTCTCTCTATAGCGGAAATCGTTGAAAAAATTACAGAAGTTGTCGGTTTTAGCGGAAAAGTTAATTATGATAAATCAAAACTAGATGGTATGCCTATTAAAGTATGTGATATTTCGAAAATAAAAGCTTTGGGGTGGGAGCCTAAAAAAGACTTAAAAATAGGAATCCTTAAAACTTATAATTGGTTTGTTCAAAATTATGAACAAATTACAGAACAAAAATTGTGGTAAAAGATAATATTTGCATTTTAAAGAAAAAAATGAAACTTTATTAGGTTTTCTTTTTGTGAGGAATAAATGCAAATAAAAGAGTCAAATTTAACAGAAGGTAAAATTAGCAATGTATTGTTTAAATTTGCTTTGCCGTTTATTTTGATGAATATTCTTCATGTCTCTTATGGTCTTACAGATTTATTCGTTATAGGTCAATTCACTAAAGATAGCTCAGGTGTTGTTGGTGTTACGGTAGGTTCTGCAATCATAATTCTTTTTATGTTCTTCGTGTTTGGTTTTACTGCTGGGCTCACGGTATTAGTCGGACGCGCTTATGGCGCAAAAAATTATCGGGAAATGGATAGAATCGTCTATACAGCAATGACTCTTTTCCTGCTTGTAGGTATCGGAATAACCTTAATCCTATTGCTTTTTTCTCCTATCTTAGTCTCTTGGATGTATACACCTCCTGATGCAGTTGATGAAACAATAAAATATATTCGAATAAACGCCTTAGGAATCTTGTTCGTAATGGGTTTTAATTGTATAGGTGGGGTGTTGCGGGGTATGGGAAATTCTATTACACCCCTATTATATATCGCTATCTCTTCTTTGTGTAATATATTATTAGATGTACTTTTTGTTTGTTATTTTGATATGAATGTAGTCGGTGTCGCTGCTGCAACGGTTATTTCTCAGTTTGTTGCTTATATAATCGCTATATACTTGTTACGAAAGCATAATTTTAGATATAAATTCTATCTAAAAGATTATCGCTTCTTCTTTAAAACGGCAAAAGCTATTTGGAATATAAGTATTCCTATTTCTTTACAAAATATCTTAGTAAGTGTTTCTTTCCTTATATTGTTCGCTATAGCAAATAATATGGGCTTGATCGAATCTGCAGCTTTCGGAATCAATAATCGTTTGTATAGTTTAACCCTTTTACCTGCTTATTCTTTCGCTGCTGCTCTAACTGCTGTAGTGGCTCAAACCATGGGGGCAGGTATGCCTGAAAGAGCAAAAAAAGCTCTCTGGTTATCTTCTTTTTATGCCTTTATTCCTTCTTTTTTCTTCTTTGTCCTAGAATTGTTTGCTCCTCATCTGGTGATGAGTATCTTTACAAGTGATCCTAAAATCATCGAAGTAGGTTCTTTATTACTTCTTGGGGCATGCTGGGAAATATTCTTTATTCCTTTGCTCTTCTCCTTAAATGATTTCTTTAATGGGTGTGGACATACAAAATTTACTTTGATTGTTAATGTGGCTACTGCTTTCTTAATCCGCTTAGTCCTAGCTTACATCTTCGCATTTAAAATGAATTGGGGTATATTCTCTTTAGGCTTGGCTGCTTCTCTGACTTCTGTCGTGGCTGTGGCTATATATTTATTCTATCTACATACAAATCGTTGGAAAAAGTTTACTTTGCCAGATAATACCGCTTAATGATTATCTATAAAAAGTTATTTCTTCTTATCTTTCTGATCTGAATCTAATGACCCAAAATCCTTTTTGTATATTTCATTAAGATGATGATTCCTTAAAAGAATTATGCTTATCCTACGATTAGAAGGATCAAAGGGCTTATCTTTTATAAATAACTCTGTATCCGCTTGACCTACTACTCTCGAAATTTGATTTTCTTTTATTCCTCCACTTAATAGTTCTCTACGACTAGCTAATGAACGGTCTGCTGAAAGTTCCCAATTGCCATAACCATTCGGATCAACATAGGGACGAGAATCTGTATGACCTGAAATCGAAATCTTTTGGGGCATATTCTTTATAACTCGAGCAATCATATGAATTATTTTTTGTGTATAAGGAAACATCTCACTAGAACCTAAAGGAAACATCGCTATTCCCTCTGAATCCGCAACTTGTATCCTTAATCCTTCTGGGGTGTTGTCTATAATAAGTTGTTTGGCAAGCTCTGATAAATCTGGATCCTTTGCAATCTCTGCTTCTAAGGCTTTCTTCGTCTCCTCAAACATTTGCTGTTCTCGCTCATAATTTAAGCGTTCTAACTCTTCTTCTGAAATTTCATCTGAGGAAATTATCTCATTATTCGGTGTCGGTAATGCTAGTGTAACACTTGGTGTACCTGAATTCGAAGGATTGGAACCTTCTCCTATAACTTTACCTCCTAAAATACCTCCTGCTCCACTCGTGCTCTTCGAAACAGAAGCAGGAGCAAAATATTCTGCTAAACCTGCTAATTGTTCATCGGTCGCTGTCGCTAATAGCCACATTAAAAGAAAAAAAGCCATCATCGCGGTCATAAAATCAGCATATGCTATTTTCCAAACCCCGCTATGCCCTCCATGCGAGTATTTCTTTACTCGCTTGATTATTATCGGACGCTCAACTGCTTTATTTTCTTTCTTCTTATCCGCCATTATTTCGTACCACTTATTGATATATTCGATATCGCTTCATCTACTTCCGTAAATGATGGTCTCGTATCTGGAGAAATTACTTTCCTCGCAAATTCTACGGAAACTTGTGGCGCATATCCTGACATATGAGCTATAATCCCTGCTTTGATACAACGAATATAATCTATCTCTGAACGCAGTGATGATGACATTCCATTCGCTATTGGTCCTACAAAACCATAAGAAGCTAAAACACCACAAAAAGTACCAACTAATGCCGCTCCTATTAAATGACCTAAAATATCTGGTGGCTCATTGATCGCTCCCATGGTATGAATAACTCCTAAAACGGCTGCTACAATACCTAATGCTGGCATCGCATCTGCTACAACTTGTAAGGAATTCGGCATGGTATGCATTTCATGTTCATAAGCCTCTATATCTGCTTCCATTATATCTGAGGTCTCATTCGGATTGTTGGCTCCAATTGTTAATAAACGTAAATAATCACAAATAAAAGAGGTGGCTGTATGATTTGATAAAACCTTCGGATATTCTAAAAATATAGAACTCTCATTTGGATCCTCAACATGACTTTCTAAAGCTAAATCTCCTTTCGTCTTGGCTAGTTTGAAAAAGGTAAATAAAAGACTTAAAAGCTCTGTAAAGTCTTGGGATTTATATTTTGGTCCTCGGAAAACTATCGGAATGTGCTTAAGTGTGTTGATTACATCTGTACGCTTGTTGGCAACAAATAATGTGCCAAAAGCTGCTCCTAATATTAATAAAATTTCTCCAGGTTGCCAAAGAGTTTTAAAATCTCCGCCACCTAAAATATTACCAAACGCTATACTGCCTATAACTATTATGAAACCTATAACTGCAAACAAAATCTTTTCTCCCTGAATTGCAAATCCTTACTAATCTTAGGACTAAAATAATGCAGAGTCTTTCCTCCTACAACCATTCTTTTAGCATGCAAACAGTTTCTTTTAGGTTAATACGATTCACTTCAACTCCTGCGGGAAACGCATCTTCTAAATTCGTCGGAAATCCTCGGTCAAGAATAACTAAAGCTCCTTTGTCTTTGTTGCTTCGGATTAATCTACCATATGCTTGTGAAAGCCTCATCTTTACTAGCATTCGCTCATATGAATCTCTTCCAAAAAATTCCCTTCGCGCTTTGTGTGAAATGGTAGGTCTTGACCAGGGTACTCGTTCAAAAATTAAAAGCCTTAGTGCTCTACCAGGAACGTCTATTCCATCTCTAACTGCATCTGTACCTAAAAGACAGCTGTTCTCATCTTCTCTAAAAAGATCTAATAATGACGTCGTGTTTAAATCATGTATGTGTTGGGATAATAATTTTATTCCTTCTTCTGATATAGAATCTTTTAGTAAAAAATATGCCTGCTTCAATCTCTTTATCGATGTAAAAATACCTAAACAGCCTCCTTTTGAAGCTAAAAATAGTTCTTTCATCGCTATCGAAATAGATCTTATGTCTTTCTTATTAACATCTGAAACAATAAATACTTTCGTAACTGATTGATAATTAAAAGGAGAAGAAATTTCAAAGGTATTAATATCTCCTTTTAAGTATTGGGCTCCTGTATTCAAAAACGCATTATCCCAAATCTCTGTTTGATCTTTATTATTTTCTTTTAGAGTCGCTGATGTGAATAAAACTCCATCAAATATTTTTGATAACTTATTACCAAAAGTTTCCATCGGATTCAAAAAATGACTTTGAAAACTTACATCGCTTTCTTGACCATTATTCTTCTCTATACTAAACCACATAATCTCATCAGAACCTACTTCTCCACTAAGTAATGTCTCTAACATGAGATGCCAACTTAAACAGCGATCTAAAACCTTTCTCTTTAAAGCACGAATTAAGGAAAAATATTTTTGTCGTTCTAAAAAATCTAAAGATGTTTCTTCTTTATCTATTTTATCTTCTATAAAAACTATAAGCTCTCTTAATGGTTGGCAAAAAGAAATTATTGCTCTTGATAAAGATTTTATACTTTCAGAAAAAACGGAACTTAAAGGAAAAACTTCACTCTCTAAATCATAATTATCATCGTTATTAAATGATTCGGATTGCAACTTAACTCGTTGATAAACAAAACTTAAAAATTCTTCCATCTCTCCTTGTGGTTGGAACTTCTTTATCCTTAAAAGCCATCCTGTTTTAACTAAAAAAGAAGACTTTATTAATACTTCTTCCACTTTTGACAATATAAACGAATCCTTTAATCCAAGCTCTTCTATCCTAAGAAAAAGACCCTTATTATGAGAAAAAGTTAAATTGCTTTCTTTCCCTTTTAACCAACGATGAACCTCTTCTCCTTCAAAACCACTTATAATCGAGCAAAAAGTATTGTCTGCGCTATTAAAAAGATGGTGTGCTTCATCAAAAATGTACCTTGTGGGAGAGTTCTTTTCTTCAAACTTACCTGATATCTCTGACATTGTTAAAGCATGATTGCTTATAACTATCTTTGCTCTTCGTGACCTACGAATTGTCTTTTCTATAAAACATTTACGAAAATAAGGGCATTGTTGGTAAATACACTCTCTATGATAATCTGTTAAACTCTTGATGTTTTGTTTACCCATAAGATCACTTAACCAACTTGGAAAATCTCCGTCTTTTAAATCTCCATCTTTTGTCTCTAATAGCCAACGTGCTACCATTCCTAAATAAACCGATGATTGGTTAGTAGATTGTGATATCTTACTTACTGCTTCTGCGTATTTTAATAAACAAAGATAATTTTCTCTTCCTTTACGAATAACTACTGTCCTATCTTTTTCTTCTTTGTTCTTGAAAAATTTCAAAAGCTCTAAATCTATTTGATTCTGTAAGTTCTTTGTATATGTGCTTATCCATACAGAACCACTGTTCTTCTTGCTCCAAGCTAATGCACTTGAAAGATAAGCTAATGTCTTTCCTATACCTGTTCCTGCTTGAGCTAAAACTACCTGAGGTTTATCTCCTTTATCCCTTGTATCAAAAGCTTTCGTAACAGCTCGTAAATATAAGTGTTGACCGTCTCTTTCTTCATAATCTGGAATCTTTAAAAGAATCTTCCCTAATTCTTCTTCTGCTTCCTTAATGCTTATTCCCCTTGTCCCTGAAGGACTATAACTTGCTATTTCTTCCCATTCTGAAAGCTTTTCCCATGAATCATATCCTTTTAAATTAAAAACAAAGTCTTCGCCTTTTCCTAAAAAGTCGCTAATTAATCCTCCCCATAACCAATTACCCTTAACTTGCATAACGGTTGCTAAATTAAGAATGTTTCTTTGTTCGTTAAATGAAAAACTATTAAGGTGCTTTAAAATAACTTCTGTTGCTCTAAATAAACTTTGAGCTGCTGAAAAAGAATCCCTTGGTTCCTCTAAACCTAATTCTTTACATAAGCCCTTAAAACTTGGAGTGATGTTCTTTGCTGGATATATAAAAGCAAAAAGCTCTAAAATATCTAATGGGGGTATTCCTATATCCTTGAAAAACTTACGATTTAAAAGCAAAGGAAGTACTTCTCCTTCTGTGAAAGGAAAATCTTTTAATTCTTTAAATGTAAATGCTTCTCCGTCCTTGGTAACTAAAACATAACCTTTGGGGCTATTAACTAAAGCCGAAATATTGACATGGTTATTAGAAATGTTATCCTCCTTTCATATCAACATATTATGAAAAAAGTATAAGGATATGTTTGCTTAAAATAAACTCATAAATTAAGGAAAAATAATGTTGAATCCAAGCACTGAACAAAGACAAATTAGAATTGAAAAATTAAAACAAATTCAAAAAATGGGTATTAATCCATATCCTCAAATCTATAAACCAACAATTAATTCTGCAAAATTAATCGAAAAGTATGCAGATTTACCTAATGAAACTCAAACAGAAGATGTTGTTAAAGTCGCAGGACGGGTAAAAGCAATACGTAATTCTGGTATGTTTATGGATGTCTATGATAGCTCTGGAAAAATACAAATTTTCTGCTCAAAAGAACTTCTACCAGAAATAGAATTAAAAAAAATAGATCTAATAGATATAGGCGATTTTATCGGTGTAACTGGAAGAGTAAGACGAACTAAAAGAGGGGAGCTAAGTGTAAATGCTGATGAAATAACGTTCCTTTCTAAAGCTTTACTTCCTTTGCCAGAAAAATTCCACGGACTACAAGACATAGAAACTAGATATAGGCAAAGATATCTGGATCTAATAACTAATGAAGAAACTGCTAAGACATTAAAAAATAGAAGCATAATCATTAATTCTATTCGTAATACTCTTTCTGAAAAAGGTTTAATGGAAGTAGAAACTCCTATACTACACCCTGTTTTAGGTGGCGCTAATGCTAAACCTTTTAGAACTCATCATAATGCTTTGGATATGGATTTATATCTTAGAATAGCTACAGAGCTTTATCTCAAAAAACTTATTGTCGGGGGATTCGATGGTGTCTTCGAAATCGGAAGAAATTTCCGTAACGAGGGTATTTCAATTAAACATAATCCAGAGTTCACAGCCATGGAAGTCTACTGGGTATATAAGGATTATTATGATATGATGGATTTAGCTGAAGAACTCATTAGAAATGCGGCAAAAGCGGTTCATGGCTCAGCTATCATAAAATATGGAGATATAGAAATAAATCTAGAAAAACCTTTCGAACGTAAAACTATGATCGATTTAGTTAAAGAATATACGGGTATCGATTTCGCAAAAATAAAAACGTATGAAGAAGCTTTATCTGAAGCTACGAGAATAGGGGTTAAATTCGATAAATTGCCTCTCTCTTGGGGCGAAACATTGGTCGCGGTGTTCGAGGATAAAGTAGAAAAACATCTGATCCAACCTATCCATGTTATGGATCATCCTTTGGAAACATCTCCTCTGACTAAAAAACACCGAAATGATGAGCGCTTGGTCGAACGATTCGAAACTTATATAAATACTTGGGAACTTTGTAACGCTTATTCTGAACTTACAAACCCTCTTGATCAAAGAGAAAGATTGGAAGAACAAGCTAGGCAAAGAGAGGCGGGAAATGATGAGGCTAATGAAATGGATGAAGATTTCGTTACCGCTTTGGAATATGGTATGCCTCCTACTGGAGGCCTTGGTGTGGGAATCGATCGTTTGATAATGATCCTTACAAATTCTCCTTCAATACGTGATGTTATTGCTTTCCCAACTATGCGAAAAAAGGACTGAATATGACGGAAAATAATGAAAATTCTCAGGAAAAAAAAGAGTATATGAAACTATTTAAAAATAAATGGAAGGAAACTGCTATGAAACTACAAATAGATATTAAACCAGAAGATTTATTATCTTTCGATAAAATGATAGCTTTGCCTGCAATCAAAATTCTTTATTGGTTAGGTCTTTTGTGTGTGGCTATATATGGCTTAGCTAGTGTTTTCCAAGGAGGATTCCACAATATATTAATCGGTTTTTCTTTGATAATCGTAGGCGCGGTCCTTTGGAGAATTACTTGTGAAGCCGCTATCTTGTTGTTCGGAATATACGATCGCTTGGGAGATATAAGAAACGCTATCGTAAAAGAAAATAAAAATATTAAAAAATAATTAGTCTAAGGAACCAGAAAAGATTAAAAAATACTGGTTCCTTTTTTATTTGTTGTTTGACGCTCAACAATACCAAAAAATTGGCTAGAAACTCCTCCTGAAACAAGCTTGTTAATCGGAAAAGCAGTTGTTTTTAATATCGGTTCGCTTGACTTTTCTTCTCCTCTTTTCTTGCTTGGTCCACTCGTAAATACCTTTATCTTGTCAAGCATTTGTTTATACTCATTAGTTGTCATAATTTTACTTCTCCTTGAATATAATAACCTTATTTATAGTTGAATATTAGAATATTTGCTTTTATATGTCAACTAATTTGTCGAATAATAATTTGTTGCTTTATCTTACTGAAATATATCTGTTTTTGTGGGTAATATTAAAGATAAAAAATTAAAGTTATTTCATTTTAATAATTAAACCTAATTCGTGAACTATGCTCTATGCATTATAAAAAGAAAAACCTTGACATATGGGGTTAAAATGAGTAAAAAACGTATCCCTCTGCGGCTATGGTTATCCGCGGTATCTTATTTTTTGGTTTTATGGTAGGAAAATTATGTTTGCAATAATAAAGACCGGCGGCAAGCAATATAAAGTCGCAAAAGATGAAATAATAATTGTAGAAAAGCTTGATGGTGATGTCGGTTCTACCTATTCTTTTGATGAAGTGTTGATGGTAGACGATAACGTTGGAAATCCTTTGGTAAAGGGTGCTAAAGTTACTGGTGAAATAATGGCGCAGAAAAAAGATGATAAAGTCTTAGTATTTAAAAAAAGACGTCGTCAAAATTATCGTCGCTTAAAAGGTCACAGACAGCTAATTTCAATAGTGAAAATTAAGGATATAGTTGCCGGTTAAGGCTTCTTTTGATTGGAGGATTTATAAATGGCTCATAAAAAGGCAGGCGGAAGTACAAGAAACGGACGCGATTCTGAAGGTAGACGCCTCGGTTTGAAAAAATCTGGAGGTCAAGCGGTTATCCCTGGAAATATTATCGTTCGTCAGCGCGGAACTAAATATAAGCCAGGTGAAAATGTAGGCTTAGGAAAAGATCATACTATTTTTGCTTTAATTGAAGGTGTGGTTGAGTTTACTCGCAAACATGACGATAGAGTTTATGTTTCTGTTGTTGCTCCAAAAGCATAATATTTAGATAATTGGATTATTTGTTAGAGGAGTGGTATATTTACCATTCCTCTAACTTTTTATATTAGTGTTTTGGACGGTATTTATGAAGTTTTTAGATCAAGCAAAAATATATATTAAATCTGGAGATGGAGGGGCTGGTTGCGTCTCTTTTCGGAGAGAAAAATATATTGAATTCGGAGGTCCTGATGGAGGAAATGGTGGTAAGGGCGGCGATGTTATCTTCCAAGCTGTTCCTAACCTTAATACTTTGATCGATTTTAGATATCGTCAACATTTTAAAGCAGAAACTGGGCATTATGGAATGGGCGAAAACCGCACAGGTAAAAGCGGAGAAGATCTAATTATAAAAGTTCCTCTGGGAACTGAAATAGTCGCTGATGATGGTGAAACGGTACTCGCAGACATGCTAAAAGAAGGTCAAAAATTCGTAATAGCTAGAGGAGGGGATGGCGGAAGAGGTAATGCAGCTTTTAAAACGTCTGTTAATCAGGCCCCTCGTAAAAGCGAACCTGGTTGGCCTGGTGAAGAAATGTGGGTTTGGTTACGTTTAAAAGTGATTGCGGATGTCGGTTTGCTCGGTTTGCCTAATGCTGGAAAATCAACCTTCTTAGCCGCTGTTACTAGAGCAAAACCAAAAATAGCTGATTATCCTTTTACTACTTTGTATCCTAATCTAGGAATGGCTCAGGTAGATGGTAAAGAATTCTTAATTGCTGATATTCCTGGATTGATTGAAGGGGCTCATGAAGGTGTAGGTCTTGGAGATCGCTTCTTGCGCCATGTAGAGCGATGTGCTGCTTTCTTACATCTGATAGATGCTACTTTAGAAGATGTGGTTGATGCTTATAATTCTATACGTAAAGAAATTCAACTCTATGGGCGAAATTTGGAAAATAGAACAGAGTTCATTGCTTTGAATAAAGCTGATGCTTTGACTCCATCTGATGCTCAAAAAAAGAAAAAAAGTTTGGAAAAAAGTACTAGTAAAAAAATTTATGTTATTTCTGGAATCGCTGGGATAGGAATTAAAGAGCTTCTACGAGATATTGAAAAATGTATCGTTGATAAACAAAAAAATATCTCCTGAAAAGGAAAAAGAAGAAAAATATGTATAAAAGCAAAATATCCTCTGTGGGAGATAAACGTAGGTTAAAAGTTGGTCTTTTAGGAGGATCTTTTAATCCTCCTCATCAAGGGCATTTGCATATAACTATCGAGGCTATTAAAAAATTGGGTTTAGATGAAGTATGGTGGTTGGTCTCTCCTTTAAACCCTTTTAAAAAAAATAAAAAAATTCCTCCTGTCGATATTCGAGTCGATGAAGCTCTAAATATCATCAATAATCCTAAAATAAAAGTAACAGATATAGAAACTAAATTAGGAACGTTCTTAACTGCAGATACTTTGCAAAAATTATCTAGGCTTTTTCCTAATGTTAATTTCGTATGGATAATAGGTGATGATCTTGCTGATGAATTATCTAAATGGTATAATTGGAAAAAAATTTTTGCGTTGGTTCCAATTGCTGTTTTCTCTCGAAAGGATTATCCTTGGAAAACAATTAAAAAAAAGGCTTTTAAAACTTTTGAAAAAAATCAGGTTTTCGGTAACAATATTCGAAACCTGGCAAAAAAGAAAAAACCAGCTTGGGCTTATGTGAGGATTCGTCCTAATCAAATGTCTTCAACTTTAATTAGAAATACAAAGGAAAATATTTATGCTTCAGCAAAAAATAAAGAAAAATCTTCCAACAAAAAATAAAAAAATAAAAAAGAAAACTCCTTTAAATCTACAAGAAACAATTGATTTAATAAAAAAATCTTTAGAAGATGGAAAAGCTCAGGATATCGTCATAATAGATCTAGAGGGAAAATCTAGTATCGCGGATTGTATGATTGTTGCTTCTGGAACTTCTCAGAGACAGGTCGTATCTTTAGCCGAACGGGTCGCTACCGATCTGAAAAAAGCAGGGGTAAAGTCTGCTCTGGAAGGAAAAAACTCTGGAGAATGGGTAATCGTTGATGCCTTAGATGTCATCGTTCATATCTTTTATCCTGAAACAAGAGCTTTCTATAGCTTAGAAGATATGTGGAAAAATATACCTGTTCAAAATAATGAAAGTCAAAAATAATGGAAATAATAATTGCGGCTATCGGTAAAATGAAAAATGGACCTGAATTGCAATTGTTTAATCATTATTTAAAACTAACTAATCTGAAAATTAAGCTTAAGGAATTTGAAGAAAAAAGACCTCTAGATACTCAAAATCGTAAGCTTAAAGAAGCTGAAATGTTATTACAATGTGTACCCAAAGGCTTTACAATCGTGGCCCTTGATGAAAAAGGAAGCGAAATATCTTCTCTCGACTTCGCAGATAAATTAAATAAGTGGTACTCTACGGGAGTCGCTTTCTTAATCGGAGGAGCAGACGGTCATCATGATATAATACGAGAAAAAAGCGATTTCCTTTTAGCTTTCGGGCGTATGACTTGGCCTCACTTCTTAGCTAGAACCATGTTAGCCGAGCAAATATATCGGGCTAAAACTATTATAGACGGACACCCTTATCATAAAATATAATTTTATAAAAATTATACCTTCTTATATTTTTAATTTGAAAGTGTTTTCGTTTTATTTTCACTTATATTCTTATTTAAAGATGTTGTTTTCTTATTATAAAGAGCTAAAAGTTCTGTTTCATAATTCGCTTTTATTTGATTACGACGAACTTTTAATGTCGGTGTTAGCATCTCGTTATCTACTGAAAAAGGCTCTTTTGCTATAATTATCCTACGTACTTTCTCTATAACCGAAAGATGCTTGTTCGCCTTTTCTACAATCTTGTAAACATCTGCAATAAAATCTTCGTTGTTACGTAAAACGGAAAGCTCTGGTATCGTATTATGTTTGTGTGCCCAAAGAGAAATAAAATCAGAACTAGGAACTATAACTCCAACCATATGGGGATGCTTGTCACCATAAATCATACATTGAGCTATCTCTGGTTCTAAAGTTAAAAAACTCTCAACCCTTAAAGGTGATATATTATCTCCTCCAGAATTAACAATAATGTCTTTCTTGCGATCTGTAATCTTTATTCGTCCTTCTTCATCAATAATGCCTATATCTCCTGTATGTAACCAACCGCTCTCATCAATTACTAAATCTGTAGCTTCTTGATTGTTCCAGTAACCTCTCATAACCATGTCGCCTTTAACTAGAATTTCTCCATCAAGAGCTATCTTTACATCTATACCCATTAAGGGTACTCCAACGGTGCTTAAATCACATTTACTCGCAAGATTACAACTTATAAGAGGTGAAGATTCTGTTTGACCGTAACCTTGTAAAAGAGGTAAACCTAAAGCATGAAAAAACATACCTACATCGTAACTTAATGGAGCTCCTCCTGCTACAAATGCTTTGATGTTACCTCCAAAACCTTTCTTTATTTTCCTCCGTACTAAAAAGTTAAGACAAAAATTTTCTAGCTTGTCGGTTAAGCTCATTTGAGATCTTGATAGAATATTCTTCGTCCCCAACTCTATTGTACGATGAAAAAGCTTTTCTGATAAACCTCCTTTCCGCTTAACTGCTTGTTGCATCCTCATTCGAATAACTTCAAAAAGCCTAGGTACGGCTATCATTATCGATGGTTTGGAAGCTGAAAGTTCTGCTAAAACCTTGTCCATCGCACTTAAATAATATATCTGAGCCCCTAAGGAAATTGGTAAAAATTGACCACAAGTATGTTCGTATGCATGAGAAAGCGGAAGAACTGAAAAGAAAACTTCTTTGTTAAATTTAGCATGTAAATCTCTTACTATCTCCATCGCTGATGCTATGTTGCTAAGAATGTTACGATGTGAAAGCATAACTCCTTTCGGAGCTCCTCCTGTCCCCGAGGTGTAAATTAAGCAAGCAAGGTCATCTTTATTCGTACTTAATTCTATACTCTTATCTTCATATAAAATTTTCTTTCCTGCTTCAATGGTCTCATCAAATGATACTAGTTCTACTATGCCTGATTGGTTCACTTGAGGGGTATCTATGCAAACCATAACCATCTTCCAAAAACTATCAACCGCAGCAGACATTAGTTTGTTCGCTAAAGGTAAACTAGATACTATTGCCATGTGAGCATCTGAATCCTTTAAAATATGCTGGTGATTGGCTGGCGTGTTGGTCGTGTAAACAGGAACAGAAACACCCCCTGCTAGCATTATTGCCATGTCTGAAATAAACCATTCTGGTCGGTTCTCTGATAAAATTACTACTCTATCTCCTCTCTTTAATCCTAATTCCCTAAGTCCGCAGGCTAAAGCTCTGACTTTTAAAGAGACTTCCTGCCACGATAAACTCTTATATTTACCATCTGGACCAATTCCCCATAAAAAGGGGCGCTTCTTCATTTTAGAGGCTTGAGAAAAAAATAAAGATACTAGATTAGGGCTGTCTTTAATATCGGTAAAAGATTTGTCCCTAAACGTCAAACTGAACTTGGTCATGCATATACCTCTATGATACTACTTTAAGTATGATGTCTGACGTAGTAACGCATCAGAGCAAAATATGTGCTGGGAATCTATAGGATAAACTTATAAAACACAACCCCTTTATAGCTATATTTCTTCTTATTATTTTCTTGTTTAAAATCTCTAGATTTTGCTTGTGATTTGACTATAATCACTTGGCGGAGAGTTAAAATGACAAAATTGAAAATAGTGGAAATACCAGATCCTAGACTTAAAAAAATAAGTGAACCAGTAAAAGAAATAAATCAGGATATTATCAATCTTCTAGATGATATGTTGGAAACTATGTATAGCGCTCCTGGAATCGGTTTGGCTGCTGTGCAGATCGGGGTCCTATTAAGAATGATCGTTGTGGATATTGCTGCAAAAGATGAAACTCCAAACCCTATCTTCCTTATTAATCCAGAAATTATCGAAGCTTCAGAAAACCTACAGGAGTGTGAGGAAGGTTGTTTATCTGTGCCAAAACAATTCGCTACAATTACTCGACCTGCTGAAGTAACCGTTAAATATCTAGATAAAAAAGGAAATGTCTCTCAAATAAAGGCTGATGGATTACTTGCTGTCGTCTTGCAACATGAAATAGATCATCTTAACGGAAAAGTCTTTATTGATTATTTATCTCCTCTAAAACGAAAAATATTGTTGCGAAAATTACAAAAAGAACGTCGACTTAATGAGTTAGAGGAAAAGTGATAAATGAAAATTGTCTTTATGGGAACTCCTGATTTCGCTATCCCTATATTAAAAACTTTAACGGAAAAACATCAGGTGATTTGTGTGTATACCCAACCTCCAAAACCTGCTGGAAGAGGTCATAAACTTACTCCTTCCCCAATCCATGCTCTGGCGGATACTCTAAATATACCTGTTCGCTGTCCTGTCTCTCTAAAATCACAAGAAGTTCAAAAGGATTTCTCTGACTTGAATGCTGATGTGGCGGTCGTCGCAGCTTATGGTTTGTTATTGCCTAAACCTATTCTGAAAGCTTTCCCTAAAGGATGTATAAATGTACATGCTTCCTTACTACCTAGATGGAGAGGCGCTGCTCCTATTCAGAGAGCTATATTAGCGGGAGATACTAAATCTGGAATTACTATTATGCAAATGGAAGAAGGGCTTGATACTGGAGATATGTTCTTACTTAAAGAAGTCCCTATAGAAAAACAAGAAACTTCTGAAACCCTATTACAAAAACTTGCTCTAACGGGAGCTCAGGCAATCCTTCAAGTCTTGGATACAAATCCTATCCCTATACCTCAAGACGAAAAAAAAGCTACATATGCTCATAAAATAAAAAAAGAAGAGGGCTTTATTGATTGGAATAAATCAGCAGAAGAAATAGATAGACAAATTCGGGCAATACCTTCTTGGTTCGTATATAAAGCTCAAAAAATAAAAATAAAAAAAGCTTCTGTCTTGTCTGATAATGAAAATAATAAACCAGCTACGGTCTTCCTTAAAGGTCATGCTATCGCTGCTAAAAAAGGTGCAATATTGTTGAATACCCTGCAAAGAGAAGGGCGTCAATCTATGAATATTGATGCTTTCTTGCGGGGCTTTAATATCTCTGAGGGCGATAATGTATCGCTATAAAATAACTATAGAATATGATGGATCTAATTTCTCTGGTTGGCAAAAACAAAAGAATAACCCTTCCGTACAAGAATCTATCTCTGATGCAATATATAAATTCTCTGCTCAAAAAGTAGAAGTGTGTGGTGCTGGAAGAACTGATGCTGGAGTCCATGCTTTAGGACAAGTGGCTCACTTCGATAGCTTAAAAGATTTCTCGGATTATACGGTTCGTGAAGCTTTAAATTTCTATTTGCAAAATTCTGGTATCGCTGTCCTTAATGTAGAAAAAGTCCCTGATACTTTTAATGCTCGCTTCTGTGCAAAAAAACGCTCTTATCTTTATCGAATCCTAAATCGAAGGGCTCCTTCTCCTATCTTAGAAAAAAGAGTTTGGCATGTACCTTTACCTTTAGATGTTAATCAAATGTCTATTGCTGCTCTTAAACTTATTGGTAAACACGATTTCTCCAGCTTTAGAGCCGCTGAATGTCAAGCAAAATCTCCAATTAAAACGTTAGATGAAATTAATATTTCTCTTATTAATCAAGAGATAAATATATATGTCTCGGCTAAATCTTTCCTGCATAATCAAGTCCGTATCATAACAGGAACTCTTGTTAATGTCGGCTTGGGTAAGCTAAATCCTGAAGATATAACTCAAATATTAAGCGCAAAAAATAGAACAAAAGCTGGTCCAACAGCTCCTCCTTTTGGGTTGTATCTATACCAAATACAATATTAATTTGAAATCTTCTTTAACGCTTTATAAGAAATAGTTTATTAACGCTTTTATGTTCTAATATTGCTTTAAAATAGCTAGGGATAAATTATGGATGCTTTAAATCAGGGACCTGAACAGCAAATAATTGATACTTTAGAGAGATTACTAAAATCTCCTGATATCTTCTATGCGGTAAGAATTTTCGTCTCTCGCTTGCTCCCTGTACATCAAAATAATAATAAAATCGCTATTATCTTCCATATCTTGGGCGAAAATAATTATATTTATAAATTATCAAACCAAGATGTGATTTTGCTTATTCGAAATGTCAAAAAAAAACAACTTGAACAACTCTTTGATTCTATTCGTTCCTTGTTCCCTAGAGACCCTGCTATATTAAAAAATCCTCCAGAATATTTTATCAAAACCTATAATCTGAAAAGTGAATATAGATCTTTTGTTCAAGATCTTAATAAATTAGAAAATGAAGAAAAAATAAATAAAAATGAAAAATACAAAATCCCTTTAACTCCTGAAAACTTAGAGGAGGAAATCCAAAGAGCTAAACTCTCTGATATCGTAGACGCTATTCGAAAACAACCTGTAATAACTCTCGCTGCTCAACAAAAAATAAAAATCTTATTCTATGAATTCTTTACTTCAACTACTTTGTTAGGGCAAAAAGCTATACCAAATGTTAATTTATTATCTGATCCTTGGTTGTTCCAACACTTAACGGAAACTTTGGATTTGAAAGTTATTGATGCTATTCAAAATAGTAAACTAGCTTTTCTCCCTCCTGTAATTAGTCTGAATTTAAATATTTCATCTCTTTTTAATCCTATTTTCTCAGACTTTAGCTATAAAATGTTGGAAAAAAATATAACCATTATCGCTGAAATACAAGTCCGTGATATCTTTTCTAATCCTGATGGCTATATAAAAGCAAAAGAAATGTTAAATAAAATGGGGCATAAAATCCTCTTGGATGGTGTTAATCACAATTCTTTGCTCTTCCTAGACGTTATTAGCTTTAATCCTGATTTAATAAAAATTATTTGGTCATCTCAGCTCGAAGATGATTATGATATTGAAAGGTTAAAACAAATTCGTGAAAAAAACCAAAAAATTATATTGTGTAGATGTGATGATGAAAAAGCTCTAATGTGGGGCGTGAATAATAAAATACGATTATTCCAAGGTGTTTTCGTAGATAAAATGGTCGCTGCTCTTACTAAAAAAATATGTAAAAACTTATCTTGCTCCTTAGCCGAATGTATCGAAAATCTTAATGCTATGCCTAGCAATATATACTCAAAATGTCAAAATACAGAAATTATTGATAATCCTCCGTTCGAAACTGAAAAAATCTGGTAGGATAAAATGGTAAAAAATAATCTTACACGACAAGAAACTCAATTACTCTTATATATAAAAAAACTTGAGAAAGATATAAATAAAATCCCTTATGATGTTTTATATCTTAAAACTTCTCAGTTGCCAGAAAAACAAAAAAATCGCTTCTTAAAAGCAATAAATGATATGATCCAACCTATGGTTCTCTTACATAAATGGCAAAAATTCTTCCTCGCTAATGATGATATCGTCTTATTCTTCTCTGCTACTCAAAAAGATGAACTGGAAGCTATTATATTTAAAATCAATTTCTTCGTCCCAGAAGAAAACGCTTATGAACTGACAAAGGTCTATAATCTTAAAAAACAATTTAAAGAGTTTTTAGAATGCTTGAATTCAAAAATAGGAAGAAAAAAAGAAAATAAAAATGTTCAAAAAAAAGAAAATGTTTTTGAAGCTTTACCTAATAATTTAGATAAAGAAAAAAATGAAGATAAACCAAAAAAACAACCATTAACTCCTAAAATGCTCTCAATGGTTGAAAATTCCCTTAAAGGAACAGATTTCGCTAATATGATTAGACGGCAGTCGATATGTGTAGTCGTAGGTTCTTCTCAGCCTCAACCTATGTTCGATGAGGTGTTCGTATCTGTTTCGGATTTAAGAGATACTTTGCTCCCTAATGTCGATTTCTCTCTTACTCCATGGCTTTTCCAACATCTTACGGAAACTCTGGATAAAAGAGTACTATCAAATATTAATAGACATGATGACGGTTCGTTTAAAAGTCATTTTAGTATCAATTTAAATGTTTCTACTATCTTGTCTCCTGATTTTATAAGCTTCGATAAAGGTATACCTAACGCTTTCAAAAATACTATATTCCTAGAACTTCAACCAGTTGATATATTCTCTGATCTAGCTTCTTATATTATGGCTAAAAACTTTGCTAAAGAACGAGGATATAAAATCTGTATTGATGGTATCTCTCATACTTCTTTGCAATACATAGATAGAGAACGATTAGATGCGGATCTATTAAAAGTTTTCTGGAGCCAAGATATTATTAATCGAATAGAAAAAAATGATGAAAACATCTTCCTTGATATCAAAAAAAATGGTCCTTCAAGAGTAGTCCTAGCTAGAGTAGATGATGCTAAAGCTATAGATATAGGGCATACTCTAGGAATAAATATATTCCAAGGGCGATATATCCAAAAACTCTTAACTTCTTCTCCAGAAAAAAGAAGAGTAAATTCTTTTTATATGGGATAAAACAAATCTTTAAAGCGATACCTAAAAGATTAGAATATTTTTTATACCCTATAAATACAAAAAAACCGGAGGAAAATATTCTCCTCCGGTTTAATCTTGCGCTTTAAGCTACCTCTTTAAATTGGTAATCTGCATCCCGTAAAAAGAACGAAGAACAAAACCACAGGCAACTATCAATAAACCAGCTCCAACATATGGCGCTATATCCGTAAAGTTCGGTGCAACTGCTATTTCAACCGCAAGAAGACCAAACAAAGTCGTAAATTTAATGATAGGATTTAAAGCAACCGAAGAGGTGTCCTTAAACGGATCCCCAACAGTATCTCCAATAACTGCTGCCTCGTGTAAGTCTGTTCCTTTCTCTTTTAGGTCAACTTCAACAACTTTTTTCGCGTTGTCCCATGAACCTCCAGCATTAGCCATGAAAATAGCTTGGTATAAACCAAAAATAGCTATCGATACTAAGTAACTGGCAAAGAATGTCGGATCAAAAAAGGCAAATGCTAATGTGAACGCAAAAATAGCTCCAAATATGTTTACCATACCTGATTGAGCATATTGCGTACAAATCTTAACAACTTCCTTGGATGATTCTATTGAAGCTTTCTGCGTCGTATCAAGCTTAATATTGGCCTTAATATATTCAACAGCTCGATAAGCTCCTGTTGATACTGCCTGCATAGATGCTCCACAGAACCAATAAATAACAGCTCCTCCTGTAATTAAACCAAGAAGAACTTTCGGCTCTACAATGTTAAGATTTAAACTTAACATTAATATGATCGAGAAAATCATCGTCGTAGCACCAATAACTGCCGTACCTATTAATACTGGCTTCGCAGTGGCTTTAAAGGTGTTACCTGCCGAGTCATTCTCTTCTAAAAAGTCCTTGCCTTCTGCAAAACAAGGCTTGAAACCAAAGTCCTTCTCTATTTCCTTCGATATGTTCGGCTCTTGCTCTATTTGAGAAAGCTCAAATACTGATTGAGCATTGTCGGTTACTGGACCATAACTATCTACGGCTATAGTAACAGGTCCCATACCAAGCATACCAAATGCTACTAATCCAAAAGCAAAAATTGCAGGGAAAATCATGTGATCATTAAGATGAAACTCTGGACATATAACTGCAACATAAGTTGCTAAAGTCATTATGCCTACTAAAACTAAGCCTTTCCAAAATGCACTGAAATTACCCGCTATAATGCCAGATAAAATAGTTAGCGATGCTCCTCCTTCTCGGCTGGCTGCAACTATCTCTTTAACGTGCTTTGACTTCGAAGAAGTAAAAATCTTCGTAAATTCTGGAATAAGTGCAGCTATTAATGTCCCACAACTAATAATTAACGATAAAGCTAACCATAAAGTCGTGTCTCCATTAATATTCCCTATCAAAAGATAACTTGCTCCAAATGTCATAGCTATGGAAATAATCGAGGTTAACCAAACTAAAGAAGTTAATGGATTCTCAAAATTGAATTTCTTCGAATTCTTATATACTCTCGAAGATACAAACTTGTTGATACCATATGATAACAAACTCGTGAGAATCATTAATACACGCATGGTGAAAATCCAAACGATTAATTGAGCTTGCGTCTCTGCTCCTATGGCTGTCGCTACCCTCGTCCCATCTGGACCAACCGTAGTTCCTACTGCCATAACAATAAATACAACAAGCGCAACTCCTGTAACACCATATGTCTCAAATCCATCTGCCGTAGGTCCTACTGAATCTCCTGCGTTATCTCCTGTGCAGTCGGCTATAACTCCAGGATTCCTTGCATCATCTTCTTTTATCTTGAAAACAATCTTCATTAAGTCAGAACCAATGTCGGCAATCTTGGTGAAAATACCTCCGCAAATCCTAAGCGCTGATGCTCCTAAAGATTCTCCAATCGCAAAACCTATAAAACAGGCTCCTGCATTCGCTGGATCTACAAACTTTAAAATGAAAAGCATCATGATAAGTTCTACACAGATTAGTAATACACCTATGGACATGCCTGCTCTTAATGGTATCCCCATAACAGGATAGGGCTTGCCTTGCAAAGATGCAAAAGCTGTACGACTGTTCGCATATGTGTTAATCCTAATACCAAACCAGGCAACACTGAAAGAGCCTAAAATTCCTATGATAGACCAGCTTAAAATTACAAGAACTCTAGAAAGTTCAAAGTCATTCAGACAGTAAAAATAATAAAATATACATGCCCCTATGAATAACTCTAAAACAATCAAAAGCTTACCTTGTTGCAAAAGATATGTCTTACAGGTCTCATATATAGTGTTCGAAACATCTGCCATGGTACGATGAACGGGTAATTTCTTTATCCCTAAAAATTCATAAAATCCAAAAAGCATACCAAGTACACAGAT
The DNA here is from genome assembly GCA_944390645.1 of uncultured Alphaproteobacteria bacterium. Taxonomy (GTDB): domain Bacteria; phylum Pseudomonadota; class Alphaproteobacteria; order CACZRW01; family CACZRW01; genus RGIG5556. The sequence continues at coordinate 27,676 of CALXRE010000058.1, forward strand.
AACCATTCCCCACCCAATCAATGAATATCCAGTTAATACATGACCGAATATGTTATATGTTTGATTAAGCTTGGGGAGAACTATATCAGCTTCACTCGCTAATGATGGACTCGAAATACATACAAGACCTATCATTAATAAGGAAAGCTTAAGAATAAACTTATTCATAATATCTCCACCTTAAAAGTTAAGAACAAAAAAGCTTCTTACGATTTACCATTTTGAACTAAAAAGCAACCCTAAAAGCTTAGTTTTATGTAAATAAAAAAGTTTTTTATATACATGTGTTTATCTTTTAGGTTATATTGCTAAATGGAGGAAGTTTTCCTCTAAATAAATAAAGTAAAAAAGAATGTTAAAATACTCTAAAATGAAAGTTTTTTAATGAAAAAATACTCTGATAAAAGATCAGCGTGTTGAGTATATTATTGCTAAATCTACTAATCAAAAATCATCCTCTTTTTCTTGCTTCTCACTAGCCTTTAAATCATAAACTGGTGGTGGCGGAGGAGGTGCTATATTATCTTCTAACTGCTTGCTCGTTGATAAAGATTTCTTCGTATAAGATAATTCTAATCTTTTATCGTCTTCTGTAGCATTAACATAAATAACTCTCTCTGGATTTATCTTATCTGCTAAAATTAACATCGATAATGGAGTCTCTATATTGTGTTGGATTAACCGTCTCATCTGGCGAACTCCATTTTTTGCTATCTGTGTCTCTTTTGCCATCCATTTTATCGCATCTTCTGTTACTTCTAGTTTAATATTTAACGGTAATAACTTCTTATAAAGCTTCCTTATATGAATCCCAACTATTCCTTCTAAACTTTCTAATGTTAAAGGCATAAAAGAAACTATATCATCTATACGAGCTAAAAGCTCTGGACGCAAATATTCTGATAAAACTTCTGCTCTCTTATAACTCGGAACATTCGCTGCTACGTTCGATGTCATAATTATAACTGTATTACGAAAATCTACTGTATTTCCTCTACTATCTGTTAAACGACCTTCATCTAAAACTTGCAAAAGAAGTGTAAGAATATCTGGATTGGCTTTCTCTAACTCATCAAATAAAACTACTTGATAAGGGCGTAAACGTACGGCCTCTGTTAGTAATCCACCATTCTCAAAACCAGGAGAGCCTGGTGGCGGACCTATTAAACGATTAATACTCTGCTTCTCCATATATTCTGACATATCAAGCCTTAAAATCGCTTTCTCATCACTAAATAAAAACTCAGCTATAGCTTTCGCTAATTCTGTCTTTCCTGTCCCTGTCGTTCCTATAAATAAAAAAGTACCTATAGGTCTGCCAGGATCTTGTAAGCCTGAGCGTGACCTCCTTAATGCCGCAGCCATAACCCTTACCGCTGATGGTTGACCAATAACTCTGCGAGTCAAAAATTCTTCTAATTGTAGTAGTTTCTTCTTCTCTTCAGAATCTACATTATCAACAGGTATTCCTGTCCAAAGTGAAATAGTGTGAACAAGTTCTTCTTCTCCTAATTCTTTTTTCCCTCTTCCTACGGTCAGAGTAGATGCTTCGTCTATTAAATCTAATGCCTTCTCCGGAAATGTACGTTGCTTAACATAACGATCTGCAAGCTTTACCGCTGTTAGCATTATTTTATCTGGTATTTTTATATTGTGTTTATTTTCAAAAATACTCTTTACACTCTCTGCAATCTTAACGCTTGTATCTATGTCTGGTTCTTCTATATATACAGTTTGAAGATGTCTTATAAATTCTGTATCAGTTTCTAAATCTAAACGAAAATGAGGAATGTCCGAGGTTATTATGCACTTAATATCTCCCGAGATAATCTTTAACTTTAAAAAATCAGAAACTGGAACTCCAACATTTATAGATGAATCTTTACTTAAAAGCGTAGTGTCATTCAAAAATAAAATTACTTTATCCTTATGTTCAGAAAGATAATTTATTACTTCTTTTATCGTCTCAGAATATTGTTCTGTACTTTTTGTTTCGGCTATAATCTTACTTTGATTTATACCTACAATCCTTATTCCTTTAAACTCTGGGGGTATATCTTCTGCATCTGATGCAAATTTCTTAATTAAAGTTAAAACTATAGAATGCTTACCAACACCTATTGGTCCAATTAAAACAGGATTGGGCTTGTAATAACGAAGTAAAATGTACATCAATCTCTCTGCTTCTGCATCCCTGCCAACAGTAGGCGGAAGTTGGTTCGATCTTGCAAGTGATGTATAGTCTATAAGGTATTTTTCCATGCTTGTTTACCTCTTTTTTGCTTCTATTGCCATTAGTATATAAGATGCTTATAGTGCAGGTAAACTAATAAAGGGTAAAATTAAATGAAAAAAGTAATATTAGCTATGAGTGGCGGTGTAGATTCTTCTGTGGCTGCACTTACTTTATTAGATGCGGGATATGATGTGATCGGTGTAAATATGACAATATATAAAGGAGAAAGCTTGCCCGCTGCAAAAAAAGGTTGTTATGGACGTGAAAACTTACAAGATAAATTAGCCGCAGCTGAAATATGTAAAAAACTTGGAATCCCTTTCTTTAATTTCGATTGCTCTGAAGAATATAAAAAAACGGTAATTAAATATTTTAAAGAAGAGTATTTAAATGGGAAAACTCCTAATCCTTGCGTATGCTGTAATTCCTTTATTAAATTCGATCTCCTGCCTCGTAAAGCACGTGAAGCGGGTTTAATGTTTGATTTCTTCGCAACAGGACATTATGCAAGAATTGTCCTTAAAAAGAATGGTAGATATTATCTAAAACAGGCAAAAGATATAGAAAAAGATCAAACCTATTTTTTATTCCGTTTAAGTCAAAATGTATTAGCTAAAACTATTTTCCCCCTAGGGGATAAAACAAAAAAGGAAGTTAGAGAAATTGCTAAAAAATATTTGGGTGAAATCTATGAAAAACCAGATAGCCAAGACTTTTATGGAGGAAACTATAATGACATTTTGGAAATGCCTCCTAAAAAAGGAAAAATTATTCATACTAATGGAGAAATCCTTGGAAATCATAATGGTTTTTGGAATTATACTGTTGGGCAAAGAAAAGGTTTAGGAATATCGTATCATGTACCTTTGTATGTAAAATCCTTAGATCCTGAAAATAATTTAGTCATCGTTGATGAAGAAAATGCTGTTATGAATACGGAATGTCAGGCAAAAGATTTTTTCTTTTTCCCTTATGATGATAAGCCTTTACAGGCTAAAATACGATCATCTCAAACATTAAAAAATGTTACAAGTCTTACGGTGAAAAATGATACTTCTTTGATTTTTTTTGAAAAACCACTTAAGGCAATTACTCCAGGACAAAATATTGTAATTTATCAAAATAAGTTACTTGTTGGTGGAGGAACAATAATAAGTAACTCTTAAAGCTTATATTGACTAGTTATTTGTTATGATATAAAAATTCTTCCTTTCCTTGATGTCGGAATGTAGCTCAGTCTGGTAGAGCACCACGTTCGGGACGTGGGGGTCGCTGGTTCGAATCCCGTCATTCCGACCATAAATAAACTAATCTAAAAATCTTTAACGTTAGTAGTGTGGTGGGGGTGTCTCTTCTGATAGTGGACGAATGTTGCTACCTAGTGCTTCTTTTAATTCTTTATTCTCTTTTATTAAACGGTCTATAATCTTCCATTGCTTAATAATTTCTTCATTCAATTCATTTAGCATTTTTTGTTGATGGAGAAAGTCTATTTCTAAACTATCTATCCTTTCTTCTATTAGTTCTTTAATGCTCATGATATCTCTCCTTTCCTTAAATTATATAAGGATAAGCTTAAAAACGTCAATAAGAGAAAATAATTGACAAAAAAGAAAAAAAAGCATTAAAATACTTAAATGCTTTCTTACAAAAGAGGATTACTATTATGAATAGTGAAAAAATAAAGTATCTCGCATATAAAGAATTAGGTTTTAGTCCTTGTGAACATAAATATTTTGATGAATTGCTAGAACAAATTGTTAAAGTTCGAGGTTTATCTGATGAAGACAACCCTATTCATAAAAGTAAAAATTATGAAAATGTGGAAGCACTTATTGGAAATATAAATAATTTCTTACAAAAATACGCTTTGCGAGCGGGAGAACGTATTGATATTAAACCGCCTGAAATGACAGAAGAAAATATATTAGCTTTTGAAAAATTTTCTACCATTTGCAAATGAGAAAAGAGAAAAAAACTCAATATAAGAACTATAATGCAGTTTTATGTATGGGGGCAGCAGAAAACGCTGTTCGTTCTCGTATGAAACGGTTGGGAGATGTCATTACAAATGAAGGCGTATCTATTGAAAATATTATGGTTTTAGGGGCGGAAAGAAAATTATGGCCTTTGAAAAAAGATGGAGATAGTCGTTCTTTCCCAGAGCCTATTTTATATGATATTTTAGCAAGGCGTTTGACTCAACGGGATGGAAAAACTGTTTTGCCTGAAGAGGTAAAAGAATATATTTTAAACTTAGAAATTAAAGAAAATGCAGTGGAAAAAATTGCTGAAGAAGTGGCTGCTGATAAATATTTTTCTAGTATAAAATGGCCAACTGAAACAGATTTAATCTGTGAAGTTATTAAACAAAATCCAGTATTTGATGCGCAAAAAATTATTGTTGTAAATACACCAGATTTTCCTGATGGGAAAAGGGCTGATTCTGCTCGTACTATAAAATATGCTTATAAGGAAAATTCGGATATTTTTGTTGCTGGAGCAAAAATTTTGCAAATTTCTTCACAGCCATTTACGAGAAACCAAAAAAGAGTTGCTGAATTAAACCTTCCCTCAAACGTTGAAATTGATGTCATAGGAGAAGGAATAGATGAAGGAAAATCTTTTGAAGCAAGAAAAAAAGATGTGATGATCGGAATGGATTCTATGGCACGAACAATTTATGCATCTTATGGTAAAATAAAAGAGAACATATTGTCTAAAAACATGATAGGTAATGAATATAGAAGATAAATATGAAATTTTGGATGTTATAGAGTCTGGATATAATTCTATAGTCTTTAAAGTACAAATCCCAGAATTTGGTTTGTGTGCAGTAAAACGTTTAAGAAGTAAACATGAGTTCAGACGATCTACAGATAACGCTTTTGCCGAATTCTCTAAAGAAATAGAAATATATAAGCGTCTAAAAGGACTAAAAGGTTTCCCTCAAATATATGATTTTTACCTTGATGAAAAAGCTCTTGAAAAGAATTATTTAATAATGAGTTGGGTCGATGGTAAAATGGTCTCTGATTTGTGGGCTCAACACTATGATTTATCTCTTATTACACCTGAAAAAATAACAAAAATATATCATCTATTATTAGAAATGGATAAAAAAGGAATTATCCATAATGATTTATGGGCAACAAATATATTGTTCGCAGAAGAGGATGTTAGTATTATAGACTTTAATTTAGGACAAATTGTTAATCCTTTGATATTGTATGAATATAAGCATAAAGATTATTTTAGTAATCTAAAAGTCTTTAATAGATTATTTTTGGATAATTTCCTTGCAGATGTGTATGAAAAAAAAGGAAGCCAAGTTTTTAATGCTTTCTATATGCATATTGCTAATTGTGAGTATGATTTTTATAAGCAAAAAGCTGTTTTTATGTTGGCTAATAATGAACCTCAGAAAGCCGATTATTTACTTAAATCCGCAATGGAGATAAAAAGAAAAATTAATCAACCCAAAAGCTTGGAAAAAGAAGGTTTAAAAAGAATATTGGCTTTCTCTGTAAAACAAGCATTCAAAAATAAAAAACGAGAAAATGTTTTTAAAGTGAATTATCAGAGAGTCTTGAAAATTATCTCTGAAAATCCAGATTTGCTTACTCCTAAAATACAGGCTTACCTTTATCCTATGCAAAGAAAAATAAGATTTCTTGCTTCGCTATCTAATACAAGAGCATTATAACAATATAATTTTTATAAAATAATTTTATTGCACCGAATTAAATAGCGTAATAACCTTCTAAGCAGGTTTAATCCGAGATGGAGATATATTATGGCTGATGAAAAGCTACAAAAAGAAGAAATTAATGAAACAGAAAAGGTTAAGGAAAATCAAACAAAAGATCCTTCTTGTACAACCGTAGAGCCAAAAGGACAAAAAGCTAAAATATCTTGGCAACGCTTCCTTTTTCCAAATATTCATATGGATGGCTGGAAGTTCGTCGGTTTGGCAGCTTTGTTCGCTATAGTCTTAGGGGTTATCTCCACGCCACTTGGAGTTTTGGGTTGGTTGTTGACTGCTTTTGTCTTTTTCTTCTTTAGAGATCCAGATAGAGTTACTCCTGTCGGAGATAATTTCGTTGTCAGTCCTGCAGATGGCTTGGTTAATGCTATTGTAATGGCGCCTCCTCCTCCAGAACTTGAAATGGGAGACGAGCCTGTTGTAAGAGTAAGTATATTCTTAAGCTTATTTAATGTTCATATAAATCGTGTGCCAGCTACAGGTACAATAACTCGTTTAATTTATATCCCTGGGAAATTCTTTAATGCATCACTTGATAAAGCCAGTAAATATAATGAACGTCAAATCGTGGCTATGAAAACTGCTCAAGAAAACCAAAATTTGGTTTTTGTACAAATAGCTGGCTTAGTTGCGCGTAGGATTCTATGTGATTTGAATGAAGGTGATAAAGTTATTGCAGGTCAAAAATTTGGTCTTATCCGTTTTGGAAGTAGAATGGATGTATATTTGCCTAAAGGTGTCGAACCTCAGGTGGTTTGTGGGCAAGAAGTTGTCGCTGGAGAGACTGTTATCGCTGATATAGCAATTAAACATGGTCGAAAAGGAGAAATTCGATAAAATGCAGGATAATAATAGGGGCGATTATAAAAATCGCATCAAAGAGCTGCCCTTTAATATGATTATCCCGAATGTAGTTACCTTGTTGGCTTTGTCTTGCGGTGTTACAGCTATGCGTTGGGCGGTACAAGGAAAATGGGAACTCGCTGTAGTCGCTATAATCTTAGCGGCTATATTCGATGGCTTAGATGGTAGAGTGGCTAGGTTATTACAAGGTACTTCTAAATTCGGTGCAGAGCTGGATTCTTTATCTGATTTCGTCAGTTTTGGGGTCGCTCCTGCCTTCATAGTCTATCATTGGGCTATGCTGGCTTATCCTAAAATAGGGTGGATCCTCGCTCTTATGTTTGCTATTTGTTGCGCTTTACGCTTGGCTCGCTTTAATACAATGTTAGATGAAGAACCTCGACCGCCTTATTGGAATTATTTCTTCGTAGGCTTACCTGCTCCTGGGGGCGCAATGGTTGCTATTGCTCCTTTAATGCTATATCTATATGAACCGTTGGCTGTTTTTGTTTCTCCTTGGTTCGTTGGTTTCTTTATGTTCTTAGCCGCTATTTTAATGGCTAGCCGAATCCCAACTATTTGTATTAAAAAATTAAAAATACCTGCTAAATGTATGCCCTTATTATTAGTTTCTGCGGCTTTATATGTAGGATGCTTGTTTACTCAATTCTGGTTGACAATGAGTGTTTCAACAATTTTGTACCTAATGATGACTCCTTTTGGAGGTATTGTTTTTGCAAAAATGAAAAAATCTTATGAACGCTTGGAGGCTTAATGATCGAAGATCTTAGACGAACCCCCTTGTATGATTTCCATATTGAAAACGGAGCTAAAATAGTCCCTTTCGCAGGATTTGAAATGCCTTTACAATATGCTGGAGCTGGTATAATCGCTGAACATAAACATACGCGGGAAAAAGCTTCTTTATTTGATGTCGCTCATATGGGAATTATTAAATTAGAAGGAGAAGAGGTAGCTAAAGGTTTGGAAACTATTACTCCTGGTGATTTCTTGTCTCTAGCGGTTGGTAAGCAAAAGTATTCTTTCTTTACTAATGAAAATGGCGGCATAATTGATGATATCATGGTCGCTAATTATCCAAACTTCTTTATCGTGGTGGTAAATGCTGCTTCTCGAAATAATGACCTATTATTAATGCAACAAAAATTAGCTAATTATGCAAAAGTTACTGAACTTGATGATTATGCTTTGTTGGCTTTACAAGGACCAATGGCTAGAAAAGCTCTAGCAAAAATAATCCCAGATGTATCTGATATGACTTTCATGCAAGTTAGAGAAAGTCAATTTATGAATAATCCTGCTTTAATTTCTTGTTCTGGATATACAGGCGAAGATGGTTTTGAAATAGCTGTCCCAAATTATCTGGTAGAAACCTTAGCTCGAAAATTACTAGAAAATCCTGATGTAAAAATGGCGGGATTAGGAGCTAGAGATACTTTACGTCTTGAAGCAGGTCTTCCTTTACATGGTAATGATATTGATGCTTTTACAACTCCAGTCGAAGCCCAGCTCACTTGGGCTATTGGTAAAAGAAGACAAATAGAAGGAAATTTCCCAGGAAAAGAAATAATATTAGCTCAAATAGCTAATGGTACAGATCTTTTGATGGTCGGAATAAAAGTTGATTCTAAAATTCCTGTTCGTTCTCATGCTGTAATTAAAGATGAAACAGGAGATGAAGAAATTGGTATGATTACTTCTGGAACTTTTGGTGCAACAATTAATGCTCCTGTTGCTTTGGGGTATATAGACCCTGCCTTTGCTACAGATGGAATTAATGTTAAAGTGGTTGTTCATGGTAATCTTTTGGATGCTAAGGTAGTAAATCTTCCTTTTGTACCTCATAATTATGTAAGAAAATAGGAGAAAAAAATGTCCCAAATAAAATTTACTAAAGAACATGAATGGGTGATTTTAGAGCAAAATACAGCAGTTATTGGAATCACTAATCATGCTCAAGAACAGTTGGGAGATGTAGTCTTTGTCGAATTGCCCCAAGTAGGAGAGACAATCGTAAAAGATAAACAAATGGCGGTTGTCGAATCTGTAAAAGCCGCAAGTGAAGTCTATGCTCCGTTATCGGGAAAAATTATCGAGGTTAATTCATCTTTAGCTACTTCTCCAGAATTAGTAAATAATTCCCCAGAAAAAGATGGTTGGTTCATTAAAATAACTCCAGAAAATATCCAAGAGTTTGATACGTTAATGACAAAAGAAGAATACGATAATTTTATTAAGGAAATCTTTTAATGCGTTATTTGCCTTTGACTAATGCTGATAGAGAAGAAATGCTTAAAGATATAGGTGTTTCTTCTATCTCAGAACTTTTTAAGGATATTCCTAAAGTTACAACTAAACCTATAGAAATTCCTGAACCAAAAAATGAAGTAGAAGTGGAAAGAAAGTTGACGGCTTTGGCTGCTAAAAATATGACTACAACTAAAATCCCTTCATTCCTTGGGGCTGGTGCTTATCATCATCATATCCCTGCTCTTATTGATTATATGATCGAAAGAGGAGAATTCTTAACTTCTTATACTCCATATCAGCCAGAAGTTAGTCAAGGAACTCTACAAATATTGTTTGAATTCCAAACTCAAGTAGCTAGATTGTTTGGTCTCGAAATTGCTAACGCTTCACTCTATGATGCTTCAACTGCAACTTTTGAAGCTGCGGCAATGGCTGAAAGAGTTAAAAAAAAAAAAAAAATATTGTTGTCGGGTGGACTGCATCCTCAAATAGTGGAAACGGTAAAATCTTGTATGCAGTTTAATGGAACTGTATGCTCTGTATTATCTCCTGATGCTGAAAATTTTGAAAATATTGAACCAACAGGTGAAGAAGCTTGTGTCATCGTGCAATACCCAACTTTTTTTGGTCATATAAATGATTACTCTATTTTAGCTGAAAAATGTCATGCTAAAAATGTCTTGTTCGTAGTCGTTGTTATGGAACCTTTGGCTCTTGGAGTGTTAAAATCTCCTGGAGAAATGGGTGCTGATATCGCAGTCGGAGAAGGAATGGGTTTAGCTTCTCATCTCAATTTCGGAGGTCCAGGTTTAGGTTTGTTCGCTACCAAAAAAAATCTTATGCGAAATATGCCTGGTCGGATAGTCGGAAAAACTAAAGATTTAGATGGGAAAACTGGCTTCGTATTGACTATGGCAACTCGAGAGCAACACATAAGAAGAGAAAAAGCAACCTCAAATATTTGTACTAACTCTGGCCTGCTTGCTTTGGCTTTTTCTATGCATATGGCAATGCTTGGTGAAAAAGGTTTTACTAAATTAGCTGAATCTAATCATGCGAGAGCTTCTCGCTTGGCAGAAGAATTATCTAAAATTCCTGGAATTACATTACTTAATAAAACCTTCTTTAATGAGTTTACTTTGAAACTAGATAGATCTGTTTCTGCTTTGGTCGAAAAAATGGCTGGTCATAAACTCTTGGGAGGAGTCCCTGTTTCTCGTTTTTATCCAGATAAAGATGACTTATTGTTAGTCGCGAGAACAGAAATGAATAATACTGAAGAATCTTTATTCTTGCGGGAGGAATTGAAAAAATGATAGCAGAAGAACCTTTGTTGTTTGAAATAGGGTCGGAAGATAAAACTGCTGTTGATTTTCCTCCTCAACCAGATGCTAAAGATTGTTTGGGAACTTGCCGAAAAAATACAAAAATAGGTCTCCCTGGTTTGTCTGAGCCAGAAACTATGAGACATTATACTCGTTTGTCTCAAATGAACATATTTGAGGACTCTGCTTTCTATCCTCTAGGTTCTTGCACTATGAAATATAATCCGAGAGTTAATGAAAAACTAGCTGCCTTACCAGGATTCTCTGAAATACATCCTTTCCAACCTCAAAATACGGTTCAAGGAGCTTTAGAAGCTATATATACTTTAAGTAATTTACTAACCGAAATTACAGGAATGAAAGCTGTTTCCTTTTCTCCTGCCGCTGGAGCTCATGGAGAATTATGCGGAATGATGACTATTCGTGCGGCTCTTACGCATAAAGGAAATCCAAAGGAAGTTGTATTAATACCTGAATCCGCTCATGGAACAAATCCTGCAACAGCGGCTATGTGTGGATATCGTATTGAAACAATTCCTGTAAATAATCATGGTTTAGTAGATATTCAAGCTTTGCAAAAACGCCTCTCGGAGGGAGAAAAAAATGTTGCAGCTTTTATGCTTACTAATCCTAATACTTGTGGGTTGTTTGAGCGTAATATTATAACAATCGCAAATATGCTTCATGAGGCAGGAGCTTTCTTTTATATGGATGGAGCTAATTTTAATGCAATTATGGGTCTTGTTAAACCCGCAGATTTCGGTGTAGATGCTATGCATATAAATCTACATAAAACTTTCTCTACCCCTCATGGAGGAGGTGGTCCTGGTGCTGGACCTGTTGTCTTTAATGCAGAACTTGCTCCTTTTAGACCGTTGCCTTGGATAGAAAAAGATGGAGACTCCTATCGCTTGTTAGAAACTAATGAAGAATCTATGCATTCTTTCGGAAGAATGAAAGCTTTTAATGGTCAGTTCTCTATCTTAATTAGAGCTTTAGCTTATATATTATCAATGGGATTACCTGGTTTGCGACAAGCTGCAGAAGATGCTGTTTTAAATGCAAATTATTTAAGAGTTAAATTGCAAGATATTTTACATCTTCCTTTCCCTGGAACGTGTATGCATGAGGTCTTGTTTGATGATTCTTCTTTAACTGAAACAGGAATCAATACTCTAGATATTGCAAAAAGTCTGATAGATAAAGGAGATCATCCAATGACTATCTATTTCCCTTTGATCGTTCATGGTGCAATTCTTATTGAACCAACAGAAACAGAAAGCAAAAGGGTCTTAGATGAATTCGTAGCGGCAATAAAAGATATTGTTGCTAAAGCTAAATCTGAAAATAATCAAGACTTAAAACAGACTCCTTTAAAAGCTTTTCGTAAACGTTTAGATGAGACTACTGCTGCTCGTCAGCCTATATTGGTGCATACAGACGACTTGTAGTAATGATAGCGAAAGGTTCATAAATATGAAAATCATAGCATTTGGAGATGTGGTTGGTAGAAAAGCTCGTAAAATGCTATTTGAAAAAATACCAAAGTTGCGAACAAAACTTGATTTGGATTTGGTTATAGTTAATGCTGAAAATGCAGCTCATGGCTTTGGAATAACCGAGGGAATGTGTTTAGATTTCTTTAAAGCTGGAGTCGATGTATTAACTATGGGGAACCATACTTGGGATAAAAGAGAAATTATTCCTTTTATCTCTATTGAGCCTAGACTTATACGACCAGCAAATTATCCTGAGCATACTCCTGGTAATGGATTTTGTGAGGTTAAATTACCTGATGGTAGGATTGCTTTAGTAATACAATTAATGGGAACGTTGTTTATTGATCCTTTAGATAATCCTTTCTCTTATATGCAAAAATGGTTAGAAACTCATATAATTGCTCAAAAGTATCAAGCAATAGTTCTCGATTTTCATGCTGAGGCCACAAGTGAAAAAATGGCTATGGGGCATTTTTGTGATGGTAGAGTATCTTTAGTGTTTGGAACTCATACCCATGTTCCAACTGCAGATGCTATGATCTTAGATAAAGGAACAGCTTATATTACTGATCTTGGAATGTGTGGAGACTATAACTCGGTTTTAGGTATGAAAGCTTCCGAAGCAGTATTACGATTTACTGATAAAATCCGTAGTGAACATTTGTCTCCTTCAGAAGGAGACCCTTCTTTATCTGGTGTGTATGTGGAAACAGATGATTATACTGGAATGGCAAAGAAAATAGAGCCTATTAGAATAGGGGGACGTATTGCTTCTACTCCTCCAATGTGCTAGAAGTATTCACGATTTTTATAAAACAAACTAAAAGGTAGGTATAAATGGCTGGCCATTCTCAATTTAAAAATATTATGCATCGTAAAGGTGCTCAAGATAAAGAACGTGCAAAAACATTCGCAAAATTAGCAAAAGAAATTACAGTCGCAGCTAAAAGCGGTCTTCCTGATCCTAGTATGAATCCTAGGCTTAGAACTGCTATTGCTGCAGCACGAGCTCAAAATATGCCTAAAGATAATATCGAAAGAGCAATTAAAAAGGGCTCACCTGGAATGGATGATACTGTATATGAAGAAGTCAGATATGAAGGTTATGGACCAGGTGGAGTGGCCGTAATAGTTGAAGCCTTAACTGATAATCGTAATCGTACTGCTCCTGTCGTGCGTTCTATTTTTAGCAAAAGTGGTGGTGCTCTAGGAGAGACAAATTCTGTATCGTTTAATTTTGAAAGAATAGGATTAATTCAATATCCTTTTGATATTGCTTCTCCAGATGATATGTTCGAAGCTGCTTTGGAAGCTGGAGCAAATGATGTCGTATCAGATGAAGAGGAAGGGCATAGTATAATTTGTTCTCCTGATGATTTGGCTGCGGTTCGAGATGCTTTAGAGGCTAAATTTAAAGAACCTATTGCTGCTCGCTTTGATTGGAAAGCTTTAAATACTATTCCTCTCGATGAAGAAAATGCTCGTAAATTGATGAATATGTTAGAAGCTTTTAATGATGATGATGATGTTCAGAGAATATTTGAAAACTCTGATATATCTGATGAAATTATGGATAAGCTCAATAAGTAAAACGGAAAAAGTGTGAAAGTAAAATCTTGTCGAATATTGGGAATCGATCCTGGTTTACAAAATACCGGTTGGGGGGTGATTGATTGTTCGGCTAATGATTTTATTTTCGTCGCCGCAGGTACCATACATTCTGAACCAAAGAAAAAACTTCCTGAACGATTGGCAGAACTATATCAAGGAATAGATAAAGTTATTAACGATTTCTCTCCAGTTGAAGCGGCTATTGAGGAAACGTTTGTTAATAAAAACCCTAATTCTACTTTGAAATTGGGACAGGCAAGAGGGGCGGTGATATTAGTCCCTGCTTTAAAAAAAATACCTGTTTTTGAATATGCTCCTAACCAAATAAAAAAAATGGTGGTAGGATCTGGGCATGCGGAAAAAAGACAGGTAGATATGATGGTACATACTATGATAAAAGGTTTAAAAAGTTATAAAATAGGTCCTGATGCCGCTGATGCTTTAGCTATTGCTATCTGTCACGGATATATGCGATCTTCTTTGATAAGGATGCTTCCATGATTGCAAAATTGTATGGAAAAATAGATACTTTAGATAATGGCTCTTTAATCTTAAATGTAGGAGGAGTCGGTTATTTAGTCTTTTGTTCTTCAAAAACTTTATCTAAAATGCCAAAAAAAGGCGAAAGTGCTGCTTTGTTCATTGAAACAGTCGTAAGAGATGATGCTATTAATCTTTATGGCTTCGCTGAAGAATATGAAAAAAATTGCTTCAATATATTAACTGCTGTTCAAGGTGTCGGTGCTAAATTAGCTCTAGCTATATTGTCTTCTTTATCTCCTGATGCTCTAAACTTAGCAATAGCTTCTGAAGATGCAAAAGCTTTAAATAAAATAAATGGGGTCGGGGCAAAATTAGCTGCTCGACTTATTACTGAACTTAAAGATAAAATGGGCAATAGTTATATAAACTCTAATATAAATCAGAGCCATTTTGAAAATAATCAAGCAGTTAATATACCTTCTGCTGCAAAAGACGCTGTATCTGCTTTGGCTAATCTTGGTTATCAAAAAATGGAAGCTCTTATGGCTGTGAATAAAGCTATTGCAAATATAGGTGAAAATGCTTCGTTGCAAAATCTCATTAAAGAAGCTCTAAAGGAATTCGGTAAATGAAAGAAGAAAGAATTGTTGCTCCTCATTTCCAAAACGAAGATAAAGAAGAGGCTTCATCTTTACGCCCTTTGTTGCTTGAAGACTTTATTGGTCAAGACAAAGTAAAAGATAATATAAACGTCTTTATTAAAGCTGCCAAAAATCGTCAAGATGCAATGGATCATGTTCTATTGTTTGGTCCTCCTGGTTTAGGTAAAACTACTTTGGCTCAAATCATTGCTCGAGAATTGGGCGTTAATTTTAGAGCTACTTCTGGTCCTATGATTGCTAAGGCTGGAGATCTAGCTGCAATATTGACTAATTTAGAAGCTAGAGATGTATTGTTCATTGATGAAATACATCGTTTAAATCCTGCAATAGAAGAAGTATTATATTCCGCTATGGAAGATTTCCAGTTAGATTTAATTATTGGAGAAGGTCCTGCTGCTCGATCGGTTAGAATAGATCTTCAACCTTTTACTCTCGTAGGGGCTACTACTAGATCTGGTTTGTTGACTACTCCTTTGCGTGATAGGTTCGGTATACCCTTGAGACTAGATTTTTATAAGCCAGAAGATTTGGAAAAAATCGTCTTCCGAGCCGCTGAAATATTAAAAATGCCCATAACTTTACTTGGCGCAAAAGAAATCGCTATGCGGGCAAGAGGAACTCCTCGTGTGGCTGCAAGACTGTTAAAAAGAGTGCGTGACTTTGCTTCTGTAGCTAATGCTTCTACTATCGATGAAAAAATTGCTGATTCTGCACTTAAAAAGTTGGAAGTGGATGATAAAGGTTTAGATACCATGGATCGAAGATATCTTAGATGTATAGTGGAAAAATATGCTGGAGGACCTGTCGGGGCAGATACTTTGTCTGCAGCTTTGGCTGAAGAAAGAGATACTATAGAAGAAGTGATTGAACCATTCTTAATGCAACTTGGCTTGGTACAAAGAACTCCTCGCGGAAGAATCTTATCTCCTGCTGGATATAAACATTTAGGAATCAAAGAGCCTAAAACTAATAATACACCTGATTTATTCTCGGAGGTGGATAAATAATGAAATCTTTTGTGTACAATAGAAGAGTATATTTCCGAGATACAGATGCTGGTGGTGTGGTATATCACGCTAATTATTTAGCTTTTGCTGAAGAAGCTAGAACTCAAGCTTTGTTGTCTCTGTCTGAGGACTTCTCTAACGTAGCTATGATGCAAAAAGGCGAGGTATTCGTTGTGGTGCATTGTGAAGTCGATTTTATTAAATCTGCTAAGCTCGATGATCAATTGGTTATATATTCTAATGTCTTGAAATTAGCTCCTGCTTCTGCGGTGTTTTTGCAAAATATAATGAAAAATGATACCCTTTTAGCAAAGCTAAAAGTCAAAGTAGCTGCAATAAATATGGCTTCTGGACGCCCTATATCCTTTAACCCAAAACTAAAAGAACTTTTAAAGCAATATATCAAAACGGAGGAATAATTATGGAAACTGAAGCTATAAATACTATTTCTACGGCAAACCTTTCTTTATGGGCTTTATTCTGGCAGGCAGATTTTATAGTTAAAATGGTAATTTTAGCTTTGTTGGCTGCTTCTGTTTGGTCTTGGGCTATAATTATTGAAAAATTATTATGCTTTAAACGAATACGTCTTGGAATGCGAAAATTTGAAGAAAAATTCTGGTCCGGAATGCCTTTAGATCGTTTGTATGCAGAGGTGAAAGATGAACATACAAATCCTATGGCGGATATTTTCTCCGCTGCAACTAAAGAGTGGAAAACTTCGGGTTTCGTCGTAGAAAATGTAAATCATGTTATGGGACTACAACAAAGAATTGAAAGAGTAATGAAAATTACTTTGGATAAAGAAATTGGAAAAATGGAAACTCGGATGACTTTTCTGGCTTCTACTGGAGCTGTGGCTCCTTTCGTAGGTCTGTTCGGAACTGTATGGGGAATTATGAATAGCTTTCATGCTATCGGATTAACTAATAATACTAGTTTGGCTGTTGTAGCTCCTGGTATTGCTGAAGCTCTATTTGCTACAGCTTTGGGTTTGGTCGCCGCTATACCTGCGGTGATCGCTTATAATAAACTATCTAGTGATATTGATAAAATTGCAGTTAAATTAGAAAATTTCGCAGGTGAATTCTCGGCTATAATGTCTAGACAAATAGATGCAAAAACAGCAAAAATTAAAGGAAATTAATTAGTATGTCTATGTATTTTAATCGTCGATCTGCTTCTCTTAATCGAAAAAAAGCTATGAGTGATATAAATGTTACTCCTATGGTAGACGTTATGTTAGTCTTGTTGGTTATCTTTATGGTAACTGCTCCTTTACTTACTTCTGGAATTAATATCGATCTACCTAAAGGCGATGGAAAAGTTATGCAAAGTAGTGATAAATCTTTAGACATAAGCATAAATCATAAGGGAAAAATATTTATTGGAAATAAAGAATATAAACAATCTGAAGTAATTCCTAAAATTACTTCTATCGCTGAAAATAATCCTGAAATTAGAATTATTATTAGCGGAGATAAAAAAGCTTCTTATGGTCAGATTATTGAAGTCATGGCTATGATTAAAGCGGCGGGATTTTCTAAAGTCGGTTTGAAAACCGACCCTAAAGAGGTGGTGAAAAAGTAAAGTGAAAAAACCTTTGCTCGCTTCAATTGTTATGCATATTGTTTTAATTACGGCTATCTTAATCGATTTGCCTATCTGGACTCATGTGCCTAAAAATAATCCTAAAGAAAATATCGTCTTCGTCGATTTATCTAAAATAAAAATAGCTGAAATATCTAACCTACCAAAAACTAAAGAAAAAAAAGCAACTCAAACTAATAAAACTAATAACAAAAAAAATGAACCCAAAACGGTTAAAATAAAAAATAAGCCTAAAACTAAAAGAGAAACGACAAAAACAAAAAAAACTGATGCAACCTTAGAAAATAATCAAAAAAATAATGAAAAAAAACAATCTCAAGTTCAAAAACAAGATAAAAGTAATAATGAAATAAAAAGTCTTTTAGCCTCTGTCGAAAAAATTAAAGAAAATATACAAAAAGAAGCTGATCCAGAAAACCAAAACGATAAAAATAAAGGTATATCTGGAGGAAATGAAGGTTCTTATAATCAAATATTATCAATAAGCGAAAAAGATTTAATCTCAGCTAAATTAAGAGCTTGTTGGTCCTTAGATCCTGGCGTAAAAAATGTTGATGATATTATAGTCGAAGTTGAAACTATCTTATCTCCTGAAGGTCAAGTAAACGCAGTGCAAATCGTTGATACTTATAAATATAATAATGATGCTGCCTTCCGGGCTATTGCGGAAAGCGCTCGTAGAGCGGTTCTTATTTGTGGAAAAATGAACGAAGAATCACCTTTTGTCTTGCTGGCAAAACGCCATCCTGATAAATATAATTCCTGGAAAAATATGCGCCTGTTTTTTAATCCTTTAGACGGCGGAGTCAATTAAATGTATAAAATAATAATCTTTTTAACCGTATTCTCTTGTATGATAAATACAGCAAATGCTGAATTGCGTATTGATGTTACTGGGGCTAAATCAGAGCCTATGCCTATTGCTATCCCTGATTTCATCCCTTCTAATCAAGATGTGAATGATACGGCTAAAAATATAACAAAAGTAATCTCTGATGATTTAAAAAACTCTGGTCTATTTGAAATCCTTAATCAAAACGGCTTTATCCAAAAATTCTCCTCTATAGAACAACGCCCTAATTTTAATGACTGGCAAGCTATAAATGCTCAAGCCTTAATCCAAGGGGCTGTCGAAAATTTAAAAGATGGCAAAATTAAAGTATCTTTCCGTTTGTGGGACGTATTCGCATCTAGCCAAATGGAAGGAAAAGTAATGACCACTAAAAGCGATAATTGGAGAAGAATTGCTCATATTATCGCTGATGCAGTATATAAAAGAATTACAGGGGAAAATGGCTATTTTGATACTCGGATAGTCTATATCGCTGAAACGGGAAAACAAACTAAAAAAATAAAACGTTTAGCCGTAATGGATCAAGACGGAGAAAATATTCGTATACTTACTGATGGACAAGATATGATATTAACTCCTCGCTTCTCTCCAAATATGCAGAAAATTACTTACTTATCTTATTATAAAAATAATCCTAAAGTGTATATTTTTGATATGGAAACTGGAAAACAGGAGTTAATTGGTAACTTCCCTGGTATGACTTTCGCTCCAAGATTTTCTCCCGATGGGAAAAGCGTGATCATGAGTATGGCTTTGAATGGTAATAGTGATGTCTATCTTATGAATTTAACAACTAAAAAAAAGCAAAGACTTACTAATCATCCTGCTATCGATACTTCTCCTAGTTTCTCTCCTGATGGAAAACAAATTACCTTTAATTCAGATCGTAGTGGAACACCTCAGATATATGTCATGAATGCTGATGGTAGTGATGTGAAAAGAATAAGTTTTGGAAATGGTAAATATGCTACTCCTGTATGGTCTCCTAGAGGTGATTATATCGCTTTTACTAAAATCTATGAAGGAAACTTCTATATCGGAATTATGTTCCCTGATGGATCGGGAGAAAGACAATTGGCTTCTGGATATCTTGTAGAAGCTCCTACTTGGGCTCCTAACGGACGTGTATTGATGTTCTTTAGGCAAGATCCTCCTGAAAATGGAAAACCTGGAAAAACAAAATTATATACTATAGATATTACTGGATATAATGAAAGAATCGTTGATACTCCTACTGATGCTTCAGATCCAGCTTGGTCTCCTTTGTTACCATAAAAAATCGACAAACCGTTTGACAACATAAATCCTCGGTAGTATTACTTAAATAAACTATAATCATAGTTAATGAGGATTAAAATGGATAAAAATAATTTTGCTACTAATTATGATAAAAAAATCCACGATCTTTATCGTCTAATCAAAATAGATGGAAATTGCTTACGATTAAAAAAAGAAAATTGGCAAACAATTTTAAAAGTATCTTCTATCTTGGAGGATCTAGAAATAAACTATGATTTCAGTTTTATAAGAGATGATTTCTTTAAAAAGGAAGTAACTATTGTTTCCTTCGCTAATCCAAAAGATTTGCAAATAATTAAAGACTTGTTGGTACTAGAAAATAAAAAAATTAAAGATAAAATTAGTACCGCTAGTTATGAAAATAAAATAAATATCCTTGCTGCCGTCTTTTCTGTAACAAAACAAGGTTTTCTAGAAACTCCAAAATATTTGGGAAAATCTCCTGAAGCTTTTTTCCAAACGGATTTGCGCTTTAAAATAGCTATGGAAACGCTAAGAAATTTAAATTTCTCTATAGCGGAAGTGCAACAAAAAAGAAACTCTCTCTTGTTTATTCCAGATGGAGAAAAAACTCAAAAAATCATTCAAGATATCTTAAATGCTAGAATCAATATCCAACTCGCTAATAATAAAAAAAGAACTAAGTAAAAATCCAATTTGATCTCTACTTAGAAATCAAATGTTCTCTGGTTCAAGAGTTCTAATGCGTTTGCAAAGTACTGGTATTAAAGCTCTCGCTATATCTGGATGCTCATTGATAAGATCATAAATCTCTACCCCTTTAAGACGAAACATTAAAGTATCATCTATCGCGGATATTGTTAAATCTATAGGGGCTGGATCAAATGCATAGGTTACTCCAAAAAAAGAATTCTTACCTAATTCCTTTATCGTCTTGCCTCCTTTTTCAAAGCGGACCATGCCTTGTACAATTATATATAAAGAATCTAAAATCCCTCCTTCTTTAATAATATCTGAACCAATGATAGCTGGAACATCCGTACTCTTCCTAACTATATCGCTTAGTACGGATTCTGGAATACCTGAAAATAAAGGTATCGTTTTCAAAAATAAAACTTTCTCAAAGGTTAATCGCATTACCGTAATCTCCTAGTCAAATACAAAATGAGCTATCCTAAATACTTCTGGACAGGGATCTTTAAAGCAGACTGCTGCAAAATCTCTTAGTTCTTCTTTAGTCGCAACTCGACTTAAAGCCCAAACAGCGGTTTCTCTAATTAAATTATCTGAATTACTACCCGCAAATAATAAAACATCTTTTAAACTCTTATCTTGGCTCTTGCCCGCAACATAAACTGCACAAGAGGTCGTCCAAGAATGTAAACTACCATTCGCATAATATATTAAATCTTTTAATCGATCAGAAAGATTTAATGCACCTATAAACGGTGATGATGATTCTTGATACTTCTTACCGTGAGTAAACGGTAATGTAAAAGATGAGCTAATATCTCCATAATAACTTAAAAGCTTCTTTAAATTTTTTATCCTATCTTCGCTTTGTTCATGTTCCTTAGCTAAGGCAACGCCTAGAGTATTTACGGAATCCAAAAGTTCTTTATGTTCTTCTTTACTCCGATTTATATCATTCTCTGCTGAGCTTAACCAAGCTAAATGCTCTAATTCACTCTTAAGATGCGTACTTAATATTGACGGATTTCCAAAATCAATAAAAAGATAATCTTTAGAAGTTAAAATCTTTAAAATAACCATCTGTAAATATCTTGATGAGTTATTTAAAACTTCTAATAAAATCGTTTGCGCCTTTAATCCTCCTATACGACCTATGATATTTATTAACCGTACTTGTAAAGAAATACTGTGTTCTTCAGAATATAATGCTTCTTTTAAGTATGGTAAGGCTTCTTCATCTAGCTTTAAAAGACCTTCTGTCGCATCCTCTCTGAGCTCAGGAACACTAAGTGCATAGATTAGTTCTTTGGCTAGCTTTGTTGTTCTAAGCTTGCCTGCAGCAATTACAGCTTCTCTCCTTACTTGAAGTGTCTCATCATGAAGCAAAGGAAATAAAGGACGATAATATTCCTTAATTTTAACACTACCTATGATCTGGGCTACTAATAGCCTTTGTTCAGCATTTTCCGAGTTGATTAAACCTGCTATACTTTGAGAGGCTATAAACGATCCTTCTAATCCTCCTTTTAATAAACCTATGGCGGCTCCTTTTATCATGTTAGGATTGTTTAAATACCAAGAAACTTTCGAATATGTATTCTCTCCCCCTATAACACAATAAGCTCTTAATGCTCGATTGCGAACCTCTATTGAAGGATCTAATTCTACTAAATTTAAAATTAAAGGTAAGGCACTCTTAACCTTTAAATACTCTAATCTAGAAAGAGCAAAAAGTCTTACTCGTTCTTCAGAATTATTCAAAGAATACGAAAGTAATCGATCAATACTTGGATGTTCAGATACTTCTAAAACTCTTAAAAAATAAATCGTACTTTCTACATCTTGATGTAAAATTTCTTCCTCTATGTAATCTTTTAAATGCTTATCTTCTAAAAATAAACGACCTCCCCACCAATAACGACTCATTAAAGTATCATATGTAATGCGGGTATAAAGACGAAAAGAAATATAAGCAAAAAGAATAATCAAAAGCGTAATTATTAATAATGAAATCGGTAAATCCCAAAATACAGGATGCGCCTCTATAAAAATTAAAAGAACTCCTGCAAAAACTATACTTACTGGTTCAACTATGATCCTTCTTACTGCTGATAGGCGTTTGCCTAAAGAAGGAAGTAAAGGAACTGAAAAGGATTTTGCTATCGGAGTAAGAACTAATTTATATATAATATCTTTCCCCATACGCGAAAAAGAAACTAGCCATAATAAAACTAAAAAACAACCTGTCGCTCCTATAAAAATAAATATAGGAAGCGTTAATATCGTTGCTTTTAAACCTCTTATCCAAGGAAAATAATGAAATAACAATATAATAGCTAAAGTTAATAAACCTGCAAAAACATGAAACATCGCAAAAAAAGCTGTCATGTTCGATAGCCATTCTCCATATATCGCATAAACTCCTTGATAAAAAACGTAATCGATTAAATAGCCTCCGATAATAAATAAACTTATTAAAGCAAAAAAACAGCATACAAGATATATTTGACGAGGAGAATTCTTTATTCCTTGAACGGTATATGTTGAAGAATCTGGTTTGTGCTTATCTAAATGCTTCGCTATCCGATATAACAAAAATCCTGAAATAAATAATAAAAAGGTACTAATTAAAATTAAATTTATTGGTAAGACAAAATAAACTAAAACCGTAACCGCAAGTCCACTTGTAATCATCGCTATAGCTTCAGTTGAAAGAATAGCTAGAAAACGCCAAGACTTCCAATCGTATTCACAAAAACGAAGTGCTATCAGCATAAAAGTAATATCGCTTAAAATAACACAAACGCTCTTCCATACCATTAATGAAGAGATAGAAAAACTGTTGTATTGACCAAAATAAAGAAGATAAAGCATCAAGGTAATAATAGATAAGGCCATCAAGGTTATTCCCGCCATTATCCCTGGTTGCTTCTTTATTCGAATAAAATGAATCGATCCTATGCTCATTAATATACCTGATAGCATAAAGACTATCGGTAAATAGGCTCCTGAAAATTCATATAAAAAAATCGAAGAGGAAGCCGTCTCTAACATTAAAGACGAAATACGTCGTAGTAAATCACAACAAAAAAGCAAAAGTAAAAGCTTAGCTTCCTTACTCTTAAGTTGTAAAATCTCGTTTAACGTTCTATCTGATGCCAATTTATTTTACTCCCATAAGGATAGCTGAATAATCTTCTGCCTTAAACTCTTGTAAATCTTCTAATCCTTCTCCTACACCTATATAGTGTATAGGTATTTTAAACTTGTCTGCAAGAGATACAATTACTCCTCCTTTCGCTGTACCGTCAAGCTTGGTAACTATTATACCTGTAACTCCAAGAATAGAACTAAATGCTTCAACTTGTAAATGCGCATTTTGACCTACTGTCGCATCTAAAACTAAAATACAAGAATGAGGGGCTTCTTTATCAAGCTTTTTTATTACTCTAACTATTTTCTCTATCTCTGACATTAGTGTACTTTTGTTTTGTAAACGTCCTGCTGTGTCTATTAGTAAAACATCATCTCCTCGTCTCTGACTTTGCTGATATGAATCATAAATAAGACCTGCTGAATCAGAACCATGAGAACCACAAAAAACATGACTACAGGTACGTTCTCCCCATACCTTTAATTGTTCTATGGCTGCGGCTCTAAAGGTATCTCCTGCAACTAAACTAACCTTTAATCCTTCTTTCCTAAATCTATCCGCTAGTTTCCCTATTGTGGTTGTTTTCCCTGAACCATTTACTCCCGCAAATAAAATAACATATGGTTTCCTTTGCTTATCTATGGATAAGGGAACAGATACCGATTCTAATATCTTACTTATTCCTTTACTTAAAAAAAGACGAACTTCTTCTCCTGTTACCTCTTTACCAAACTTCTCTTTGCTTAATGCTCCTAAAAGCTTCTTGCTTGTGTTGTATCCTACATCTGACATTAATAACAAATCTTCAAGTTCTTCTATGGCTGTATCATCAAGTCTCTTCTTCGTAAAAATATTACCTATACCAGAAACTAAAGAACTCGATGTCCGATTTAAGCCGCTTTTTAATCTATTGAAAAAGCCTAGCATTAAATAATCTCTCCCTTTAAAAGTTTATCTTCCCAGCCCGTAATCTTTACGTCTAAAATTTCTCCTGCTTTGCCTTGCTTCCCTGTCAATTTTACTGGTATATAGTGAGAATCACTACCAAAATCTGACTTCTCAAGTAAAACAGATGTTGTTAATCCTACCCTTGAAGAAAGATAACTTGCAAGTAATCTTTCTCCTTCTTGACGTAAAAGAAATGCTCGTTCTTTCCTGATAGAAGACAAAACTTGGGGCATCTTGATGGCTGCGGTACCTTCTCTTTCTGAATATGGAAAAACATGTAAAAGAATTATATTACATCTATTTACTAAATCTATAGTGTCTGAAAACATCTCTTCGCTTTCTGTCGGAAAACCTGTAATAAAATCCGAGCCAAAAACTATATCTGGACGAATAGATCTAAGTTTTGAACATAATGAAAAAATATCTTCTCTTCTATGACGTCTTCCCATCCTCTTTAAAATTATGTCGTTACCTGATTGTAAAGAAAAATGAATGTGAGGCATTAAACGGTTCTCTCTTGAAAAAAGAGATATTAAATCTTCATCAAAAGCTCCTGGATCTAAAGAGCTAAAACGAAGCCTCTTAATCCCTGGAACTTCTTGTAAAAGAAGTTCTGTAAGTCCTCCTAGACGCGGATATTTAGAGTTATCTTCTCCATAAGATGCTATATTTATACCACTAAGCACAAACTCTCTAAAACCGGCTGAAACTAACCTTTTTGCTTCAGAAACTATCCTACAAGGAGAAACGCTTCGATTCTTACCTCTAACTTTCGGTACAATGCAAAAAGTACAATGGTAATCACACCCTTGTTGTATTTGCAAAAAAGCCCTTGAACGTCCTTCAAAACCACTTAAAAGATGATCCGAAAAACCTCCTTCTTGCATTATATCTCCTACGTTTAAAAAAGAACCCTCTCTTTTGAAATTAATCGATGATAACTTCTCTTTGTTACCTAAAACTCTATCTACTTCGGGCATCGAGGCAAACCTTTCTGGATGAAATTGCGCCGCACAACCAGTTACAACTAAAAAGGTATGTGGATTTTCTTTCCTAAGCCTCCTAATAGTTTGGCGACTTTGTCTCTCTGCTTCACCTGTAACTGCACAGGTGTTTACAACGGTCAAATCAATATCTTTAGGAACAATTTCTTTAATTAATTCCGATTCATACGCATTAATACGACACCCTAAAGTAATGACACGTATAGACACTTTTCCCCCTTTTAAAAATAATACTTTTAATATGGGGCAGGGTACGAATTAACTGAATTTGGTTGAGAATAATAAGTGTTATTCGGATCCGTATATTGTTGTTTACCTTTGGTGATGGCATCTATCCTTTCTTGGTAAATCTTCTTTACACTTTCAAAAGAACTCTCTAACTCATCTGGGGAAAGTTGTGCTTCTAAACGATCCCTTAAGGGAATAGCATCTGAATACTTATCCATAACCGCAAGTTGTGCCCAACGATAAGCAAAAGAAGGACTGTGGGGAAGTATCGTACCTGTATTGTACATCTTTGCTATTTCAAATTCTGATGGACCGTGTCCTCGGCTAGCGGCCGAAAGTAAACAATCAACAGCATCTACTCTTTCTTTCTCATCTTTGGAATCCCTAAGTGAAAGTGCTGTATGGTATAATTCTTGAACATCTTTTATATTCTTGCAGCGTTCTGATGTATAGGTAAAGTAATTTATAGGTTGATCTGATAAAGTAGAGGATTCACTGCTAAAAGAAATTGTAGGAATTCCTAAAATCCCTAAAATAAAAGATAGATAAATAAACTTAGGCATTGTATTCTCCGCCACTTATGGTGTTATAAAATTTATAGGTTAATTTAAACCACCTTTGGTCATTTTAGCAATTATATTAAGTGTAAAAATGAAAAAATTTATTCTCTTTTTGCTTTTACCTTTCTTTGTCGCAGAAATAAATACGGTTAAAGCCGAGCCTTTCTTCGCAGAAATTATACCTTTAAATGAAAATGTAACTCCTGGTGAAAACTTAATCCTTGCTGTCGTAATTAATCTCGAGTCGGGTTGGCACTCTTATTGGCGAAATCCTGGTGAAGCTGGTGAAGCTATTAATATTATTTGGACCTTACCTCAGGGATTCTCTGCTAGTGAAATCAAATGGCCTGTGCCTAAACGTTTCGTAACCGCTGGATTCCACGAGCTTGGTTATAGTCAAAAAGCTTATCTTTTTACAGAAATTAAAATACCTGAAAATTATGATAAAAAGCTCATTCCAATAAAAGCTAATATTTCTTTTCTCCTATGTGGAACCGAATGTATACCTAAAAACATAGACTTGTCTTTGGATATTAAGATTGGAAAAAAAGAAAAACTTAACCAAGAAATAGCTAAAGTATATGAAACTTTGCCAGAGATGTTCCCTAATGAAGTGTTTTTCCTAGATAAAGGTAATTATTTAGAACTATATTTTCCTTATAACCTCGATGATAAAGCTGATTTTTTCCCTTACCAAAATGAAATCGTTGCTAAAAATAAGCCAACTATAAATAAAAATACTCTAATCCTAGAAAAATATAAAACTTCCTTTAATCCTCTCTATGTTAGTGGGGTGTTAGTTGAAAAAGAAAAAAATTATGAAGTCTTTGCTAAACCTCTTACTAATCAAAAAATAAATCTTCTTTTCATAGTTTGTTTAGCTTTCTTGGGGGGCTTAATCCTTAATTTTATGCCTTGTGTCCTTCCTTTGTTGTCTTTGAAAATCCTTGGAATCCTTAATGCTGAAAAAGAAAAAATCCGTAAAAATAGTATCGCTTATGCTTGCGGAATATTAGTTTCTTTCCTGATTATTGCTTGTTTAATCGTAATATTAAAAAACGCTGGAATGGCTATAGGTTGGGGATTCCAAATGCAAAACCCTGTGTTCGTTTTCTTCCTCGTAGGATTGATGATGTTGTTGGGGCTAATGTTCTCTGGATTATTCGAACTCGGTACTTCTTTAGTAAAATTTGGCTCTGGGAAAAATGGAGCCTTTATGTCTGGTGTCCTTGCTGTATTAGTATCTTCTCCTTGTGTCGCTCCGTTCATGGGAACGGCTATGGCTTATACTTTAACTGCTTCTGCTTTGGTAACTTTATTAATATTTGCTACTATGGCAATAGGGCTCGCTTCACCTTTCATCTTGCTATCTTTAAATACAAAATGGATAAAATATATTCCTAAAACGGGTAAATGGACTAAAAGATTAAAAGAAATATTAGCGATACCTTTATATGCTACTTCTTGTTGGTTGGTTTGGATATTAGAAAAACAAACTGGATATAATGGGTTGTGCTTGGCTATAGCTCTACAACTAACTATTGTAATCGCAGTACTCGGAAAACGTAAGTCCTTATTCTTAATCGTCGCTATGTTATTCTTATTAGGTTCTTTCTTTTTAGCTGAAAATAAAAATGTAAAAAATATCCAAAAAGGATTGTATATAACTTGGCAACCTTATGAACAGCAAAAATTTCAAACCTTGTTAGAACAAGGAAAACCTGTCTTCTTAAAATTTTCTGCTGCTTGGTGTTTAACTTGTTTGATAAATGAAAAAATCGCTCTAGATACTCCTCAGACAAAAAAGATTTTTGAACAAAAAAATATTGTTCCTATAAGCTTAGATTGGACTAATAAAGATAATAATATTACTTTATTGATTAATAAATATGGCTATAATGGGGTGCCTTTGTACATTTATTATCCTAAAGGTAAAAACTCTCAATTCCATGTATTGCCACAATTACTTACTCAGAGTATGCTCGAAAAGTCATTAAATGAGGAATAATCTTGCAAACAGAAACTTTTAAATATACTAGCTATCTATTTCAGCCTGAGCTTGGACTACTTACTTTAAATTATGCAGTCGATGATAAATATTCTTTCTCTGAAAAAATATTCTTCCCAAAACCTTTTAGATCTTTAAATCAAATAGAACTTAAAGCTCTCGATCGTGTTTTTAGGGCTCTTCATATCGCTGCTGGAATAAGTTATTATAAAGCTTTCTTATCCCCTAAAATGGAAATCTTAACAGAACCTTTGAATCATAATGAGGTCATATTCTTTAACGACTTCTATATCAAAGGATTGGGAGAATTTTCTTTTCGAAATGATGTCAGTATAAAGCCAAATTTTACTCCAATAGCAAAGTATTCTTATCCTGAAACTATTGAATTACCTAAAAAAATTTTATTGCCTGTAGGGGGTGGAAAAGATTCTTCGGTCGTAACGGAAATCTTAAAAAATGCTGGATATAAACCTGTTCTTTTTTCTGTTGGTAATCCTCGACCTATTAAAGATTGTATGAAGGTTGCTAATCTGGAAACTTTAATCGTTAAAAGAGAAATATCTCCTTTGTTGTTAAAACTTAATGAGGAAAATAATATCTTAAACGGTCATGTCCCTGTTACTGGAATTCTTTCTTTTATTATGGTCGCTGCTGCTTTATTATATGGTTTCTCAGATATTATTATGGCAAATGAACGTTCTGCAAATGTCGGAAATGTCAAAAAAAATAAGCTTATAGTTAATCACCAATGGAGTAAATCTCTTGAATTCGAAACCTCTTTTCGAAACTTTATAGCTCAAAATTTATTCATAGGACTTGAATACTTTTCTCTTTTACGAGGAATGTCAGAGCTTGCTATTGCAAAAAAATTTGCATCCCTTAAACAATATCATACGGTCTTTACTAGTTGTAATCATGCTTTTAAAATCGATGAAACTAAACGAATTGATCGTTGGTGTTGCTTGTGTGATAAATGCCGTTTCGTCTTCTTGGCTTTGGCTCCTTTCTTATCAAAAAATGAAATGATAAAAATATTTGGTACAAATCTCCTCGCTGAACCTTCTCAAGAAAGAGGATACAAAGAGTTGTTAGGTCTTAGTGCTTATAAACCTTTCGAATGTGTCGGAGAAATTAAAGAATCTGCTGCCGCTCTATCTTTGTTGGCTTCTGAAAAAGACTGGAAAGATGAATATATCGTCCAAAAATTGTTCCCAGAGGTATTTAAAAAATATGGAGATTGTCAAAACTTTATTCGTGAAGCCTTCTCTAAATCTAATAAACATAATATACCAACGGAGTTCTTAAGTGCAGTTGATAGAGCTTGAAAAACAAAAAATCGCTATCTGGGGGCAGGGAAAAGAGGGTAAGGCTGTCGCTAAATTCCTTTCTGAAAAAAAAATCAATTTCTCTTTCATTGATGATAAAGAAAAAAATTTAGAAAAATTCTCTTTCATCTTTAAATCTCCAGGAGTCAGTCTGTATAAACCTGAAATATCCTTGGCAAGAAAAAAAGGTGTTTTCTTCTCTTCTGCAACTAATTTATTCCTTGCTCAAATTAAACAACTCAAAAAACGACCATTCCTAATAGCGGTTACTGGAACTAAAGGAAAAAGTACTACTTCTTATATGATAGCTCATATACTTTCTTCCCTCGGTTATAAAACTTTCTTGGGCGGAAATTTCGGTACTCCTATTTTAGAAGCCTTGGATAACATTCAAAATTATGACTTCATCGTAGCTGAAATATCTAGTTACCAAGCTGCAGATTTAAAATATGGTTTTGATGCATCTTTGCTTAATAATCTCTTCCCTGAGCATTTAAATTGGCATCTATCTCATGAAAATTATTATCGGGATAAATTAAATCTACTTGCTCTTACTCCTATGAATATTGTAAATGCTGCTGATCCTAAAACCCTAGAAATGACTAAAAAAATAAAAACTATTCCTTTTAATATTCCAGAAGGTTTCCATATAAAAGATAATTGTATATATAAAAAAAATATAAAATTCTTAGATAAAAAAATCCCTTTGTTAGGTTATCATAATCTTAGTAATTTATGTGGCGCTTTAACTATGATTTATAACTTAGGGCTAAACTTAAATTATAATAAAATATTAAAGGCTATTGATGCTTTCAAACCTTTACCTCATCGCTTGCAAATATTCGAAAAAAATAATCAATGGTTCGTTGATGATAGTATTTCTACAACCCCAGAAACAGCTATCGCCGCATTGGATGTCTTCTCGGATAAAAAAATTACTTTAATTGCTGGCGGCTTCGAACGAGGTCAAAATTATCAAAAATTGGCAGAAAAAATCTATGATAATAACGTTAAACTGGTTGCTATACCAAATACTGGTAAGCGAATTGCTTTAGAAGTACGAAAACTAGGCGGTGAAGTCTATGAAGTCGATAATATGGAACTTGCTGTCTCTAAAGCTAAACAAATAACCCCTATTGGGGGTGTAATCCTTTTATCTCCTGCTGCTCCTAGCTATGGGGTATATAAAAACTTCGAAGAAAGAGGAAATACTTTCGTTTCCTTAATATAATTACCCTCTGCTATTATTTTGGGTATATAAAGCTCTCGGTAATGGAGAAAATTCTTTAGCCTCTGTCCTCTTGGAACCCTTGGGATTAACTATAAATAAAGCTTTCTTCTTGTCCTTTTTGTGATACCTTGATCTTATCTTAATGGATCTTTTATTTAATGCTGTAGGAGAAATAGGATTGATTTTCTTCTCTACTCCTTCTTGAACAAGTCTTTGTTCGACTTCTTTCCCCTTATTCGTCAACTCTTTTGCAACTTCAACTTCTAAATTCGTTTTCTTATTATCTTCTAATACTTTCGGTTGCACTTCTTCTTTCTTTACCGTCTTCTCTATAGGAGTAGAAATTATATCTTCTGCTACCTTTTGGGCATCTCCATTCTCTCTAGGCTTTGATACTTCTTCCATAGTAAATATTCCTTCTCTTGTTTAATGATTATGTAATGCTTCTCTCTGTGCTGCAATAAACCTAAGACGTAATATGCTTTCTTTCTTCTGTTCTTTTGCCATATGAGAAAAATTATGTTGTATCCTTTTCCCTGCTACATTTATATTCTCTGCTTTGTTATAATCATGTCTATTTAAAGCTGCTTTTAGCTTCTTTATGCCAAATGTCGAACTAACTAGTTGGGTGGATGATAAATCATTCCCAAATTTCCCTGTAATCCTATTTCGTTGCCATTCTTGTAAACTTAAATAATTCTCCTTATTTATTTGAATCTCTTGAATTTTCTTCTCTCCATCAAAATCTTTTTCTTCCTCCTTGGAGAGTAAATTATTTTCCTTTCCTTGTTCTTCTTCTTTAATGCGTTTTAAAAGTTTATTTAACACTTCTGGGTTGTTGGTTTTTATTCTTATAGTAACGTCATCTAAAATAAAAAAAGGTAAGTCATTTTCTTTTATGGAAGTTGAAGAAGATGAACTTCCTTCTGTCCCCATCTTACTTAAAAGATCTAAAAAGGTAGAACGATTGCTCTCTGTAGGATAAATCTCTAAATATTTGTTGATTGCTTTATAAACATCTTTTATATCTCCCGTCAGAGAACGACCTGTTAAAGTGAAAGCCTTTAATATGCGACGGGCTTCTTCTATGCTTACAGTAGCAACTTTTCCTTCCATTAATAGACTCTTTAAACTACATTAATACTATATAATTATAGCTTATAAAAAAAAACTTTTTTGTCAAGGTTTTTCAAATGACGGTCGTGGTTGCTCTTACTGGCGGGATAGCTTCTGGAAAAACTACTTTAGCTCTATTCGCAGAGAACAAAGGAATACCTGTGTTCTATGCAGATAAAATAGTATATGAATTATATAAAACTCGACTTGTTCAATCTGAACTAAAAACAAATTTTCCTTATATAGAAGAGATAACTATTGAAAACGTTCATAAAATTGTGCAACAACTCGCAACAAATATCGATAATCTTATAATCTTAGAAAAAATTATTCACCCATTAGTCGCTAAAGAAGTTAAAACTTTTATTAATAAGGCTATACAAAATAATATACCCCTTGTTTTGCTAGAAGTGCCTTTATTGTTTCAAAGTGGTATTAACAAATATTGTGATTATATTATTACTTTATCCTTACCAGAAAAAATCCAACAACAAAGAGCTTTACAAAGATCAAATATGACAAAACAGAAATTCCAACTCTTGAACGAACGGCAAAAAAATAACTTTAATAATAAAGCTGACTTTATTATTGATACTTCTTGTAGTATCACAAAAGCAAAACAAGCTTTTAAAAAAATTATCTTAAAAATAAAAGGAGACATAAATGGTAGCAAAAATTCGTAAAGCGGTTTTCCCTGTTGCTGGTCAAGGAACCAGATTCTTGCCTGCAACAAAAGTTGTTCCAAAAGAATTATTACCTATCATTGATAAACCCTTAATCCAGTACGCTGTCGAGGAAGCTAGAGAAGCTGGAATCGAGGAGTTCATCTTTGTCGACAGTAGAGGAAAAAGTATAATTGCTAACCATTTCGACGCTAACCCTGAACTCGAAGATATATTATTAGCTAAAGGAAAATACGAATTATTACAAACCGTGCAAGAAAGTACTATACCTCCTGGTTGCGCTGTTTATTCGCGCCAGGAAAAAGCTTTAGGTCTTGGTCATGCTATTTGGTGTGCTAGAAAACTTATTGATAATCAACCTTTCGCTGTTTTGTTGCCTGACGACTTATTCTTCTATTCTCCTAATTGTTTAAAACAATTAGTAGATGAATATGAACGCTTTGGTGGGCATATGTTAGCTGTACATGATGTCCCTATCCAAGATACTGAAAAATATGGAATACTCAAAATTACTAAAGATAATGGTTTAACTGTAATCGCAGATACTTTAGTCGAAAAACCTAAACCAATTGATGCTCCTTCAAATGTTGCTATTGCTGGAAGATATATTTTGTCTCCTGTTATATTTGAAGCTTTGGATAAAAAAATCATAGGAACAGGAGGGGAAATTCAACTAACAGACGCAATAACGGCTACATTAGATAAAGTAACTTGTACGGGCGTAAGATTTAAAGGAAAACGCTTCGATTGTGGATCGGTAAATGGTTGGTTGCAAGCTAATATCTATCTAGGCTTGCAAAGAGAAGATATTAATGATTTTTTACTCAAATATCTACAAAAGCTAGGCTTTAATTGTGAAAATGATAAAATATAATTATTGGGTAGATAAAACCTTTTCAAGGTATTTGCTTAAGTTTTCCATAACTTGAATCCTTGCATAACGCTTGTTATTACCTGAAATAAGTACCCAGGGCGCATACCAGGTGTCACAAAGCTTAAGCATATCATTAAAAGCTTTTACATAATCATCCCATTTCGAACGATTCCGCCAGTCTTCATCGGTTATCTTCCATTCTTTGTATATGGTATTCTCTCGCTCCTTAAAACGTTTTAATTGTTCATCTTCTGAAATACAAAGTAAAAATTTGATAATATGATTCTTCTCTTTTACTAAAAGATCTTCAAAATAATTTATTTCTTCATAACCTCTAATCCAATCTCTTTCAGAAGTTAGTTTCTCTACTCTTTCAACTAAAACTCTCCCATACCAACTACGATCAAATACGGTCAAAAGCTTCTGTTGATTGAAATCTTTCCAAAAACGCCACAAAAAATGATGCTCTAACTCTTCTTTGTTCGGAGCTGATATCGGAAAAATATTGAAATCATGAATGTTTAAGGAGGATGTCATGCGAGTTATCGATCCTCCTTTACCAGAAGCATCGGTTCCTTCAAAAACTGTAATTACTTTTTCTCCTTTGGTCTTTATCTCCATAAATTGGCGATTTAAAATAGCCCGTAACTCTATAAGCTTTTGATTATATTCTTCTTTAGATAAAGAAAGACTTAAGTCTACATCTTCAAATCGAGAAGATAATGAAATACCTTTCTCTTTTATCAATTCTTTTAATTCTATCTTCGGCTTGTCTCCTTGCTTGCTATCTAATGCTTTCTCTATGTGGTTACAAAAATCTTTGAGTGTCTTTTCTATGCGTCTGTTTAAATTACTTTCTTTTATAAAATACCATTTCGCATAATCTTTATCCGTATACTTAATTATCTTCTTCGTAGCTTCTGAAAAATTATCGTGAAGAGACATGTTCGCAAAATCATCAGAAGTTACTCGCCAATTCTCTAAAGGATCTGACGAAATGCTTTTTAAGTACTTCTCTTGATCTGCTTTATCCATATAAAGCCAAAATTTAACTATTATTGCTCCCCAATCCGATAATGTCTTCTCAAAAAAATTTAACTTATCTAACATCGTGTGAAATTCTGCTTCATTGCATTCTTTATGCGCATATGCTGATAATGGATTTGAATACCATGAACTAACAAATAAACCAATCTTACCTTCTGGCGGTGTGTCAACCCAATATCTACGAAACTCTTGCATACTGTTCTTCATCTCACTTCGATCATAAGCCTTTAATATGAGATACTTGTTATTAAGCCATTCCCTTAAAAGCTCGGTTACTTGATCTTTACCTGCTCCATTTACTCCGCAAAATACTGCAATAACGGCTCTCTTCGATGAAACTACTTTCTCTTGCAACTTGATAAGACGTTCTCTAAGCTTTTCCTCGGTTTCTTCATCTAAATCTATATAAGCGTTCGTATTTACTTCACTAAAAATCTCTTTATCACTCACTGCTTATCTCCTGCTTTCTTTAAAATCTTATTCTTATCTGATAACGAAAGATGGGAAAGATTACAAAAAAAATCTTGGCTGTTGAAAACCTTTTTATTCTCTCCATTACTTAAACGAGTATATTGCATATCTTTGTCTAAAACCCAACTTTGTCCTTTGTCTAGAATCTCTGCTCTCATAATCTCATTCATTATTCTATCGTGAATCTCATCATCTATTATCGGTATTAATGTCTCAACCCTCTCTTGCATATTCCTGTACATTAAATCTGCTGAAGAAATATAAACTTTAGCTTTCTTCGAGGGTAAAATATGTCCGTTCCCAAAACAATAAATCCTCGCATGTTCTAAAAACCGTCCAATAATGCTCTTTACTCTAATGTTCTCTGATAATCCTTTTATCCCTGGTCTTAAAACGCAAATCCCTCTGACTATTAATTCTATTGAAACTCCTGCCCTCGAAGCTCGATATAATGCATCAACTATGTTCGCATCTACTAATGCATTCATCTTCGCCCAAATAAATGCTGGTTTCCCTTTTTGCGCATTCTTTATTTCATTCTCTATTAATGAAATTATTTTCCCTCTTAAACTTAAAGGGGCAATCGTAAGATAACTTAAATCTCTTGGAATAATACCTCCGGTAAGGTAATTGAAAACCTTAATACCATCTAAACATAATTCCTTATTACAACTGAAAAACGATAAATCCGTATATGTATTCGCTGTGTCCGGATTATAATTGCCCGTACCAAAATGAGCATATGTTTTTATCCCTTTATCTTCATTCCTAGTAACTAATGACATCTTAGAATGCGTTTTGTATTCCCTAAGACCAAAAAATACTTTTACTCCAGCTTTCTCTAAATCCCTTGCCCATTTTATGTTCGCTTCTTCATCAAACCGTGCTCTTAGCTCTACTACAGCAACAACATCTTTCCCATTCTCCGCTGCTTGAATCAATGACTTGATAATTGGTGAGTCCTTACTGGTTCGATATAAGGTTTGTTTTATAGAAATAACGTTTATATCCTTAGAGGCTTGCTTTAAAAATTGAACAACAAAATCAAAAGATTCATATGGATGATGAAGTAATATATCTTGCTTACTTAAAAAAGAAAAAAAATCACTAGAAAACTTCTTCTGCTTGTTGATTTTTTTCGGCTTGTAATCTTTAAAACTCAGATCTGGACGCTCTGGTACTTCTATACTACTTAATTGCTTAATCCCTATAAAACCATCTATTAAAATTATATCTTCTGAATCAACATAAATATCTTCTGATATAAAACGGATTAAATCTGAAGGTGTCTTCTTATCTATTACTAAACGAACTACTGAACCTCTCTTCCTCCTTTCTAACGCTATCTCAAAACCTTTTACTAAATCATCCGCTCGTTCATCAAATTCTACTATACTGTCTCGAACAATATAAAATATCCCTCTCCCCATAACTTCATGATCTGGAAATAATATCTCTATAAATAAAATTATCGCTTCTTCAACAGGTAAAAAACGAATCTTCTCTCCTGGAAGCCTTATAAAACGTTTCAAAATGTTTGGTAAGGGGATTAATACTCTTTTCTCTTCTTCTGAAAAATTACCTTTGTTCCTTAATGATAAAATTAAAGTTTGTTCTTGATTTAAAAGTAATGGAAATTCATTGTTAGCATTCTTAACTATTGGCGTGATTAATGGAAAAATCTCTCTCGTAAACTTATCCTTCAACCAGTTTATGTCTTCTGCACTTAAATTCTTTGTTTTAATTATTTCTATACCTTGATTCTTTAGTTCTTTAAATAATGTTTTGCATATAGATGATTGTTCTGCATGTATACTGTTAGCAGAATTCCTAACCATACGAATCCTTTCTGATACGCTTTTACCATCATCACTTAAAAGATTTATCCCTGCTTTTAATTGCGCTTTAAGCCCAGCGTACCTAACCATATAAAACTCTTGTAAATTAGAGCCAGATATAGCTAAAAACTTAACTCTTTCTAGTAAAGGATAACGTGGGTTCTCGGCTTCTTTTAAAACTCGACGATTAAATTCTAGCCATGAAAGTTCTCGATTGAAAAATCTACTTGCAGAGGCAAAATCTATCGTTTCCATATTGAATACTTCCTAACTTAATAAAATATTATGTAAAATATACATCTTTAAACTAAAAATAAATAGATTATCCTATCTTAATCTCTATGGACATAACGAATTCTGATTGATAATATCTACCTGTAACTATGAGGAGAATTTGAAATGTTGGTCGGGACAAATAATGAAATACCCGAAAAAAGTAACTATTCTGATCTAGAAAATATGAAAATTATTTTCTTGGTGCGTCATGCTAAGGCTTCTTTTAAAAAAGAGCTAGACGATTTTTCTCGTAAACTCTCAAAAAAAGGAAAAAAACAGGCCATTGCTGTTCGAGATGCTATCGATAAGTTTGAACAAAAGCCTCAGTGTGTTTTCTGCTCCCCAAGT
Source organism: uncultured Alphaproteobacteria bacterium (assembly GCA_944390645.1). Classification (GTDB taxonomy): domain Bacteria; phylum Pseudomonadota; class Alphaproteobacteria; order CACZRW01; family CACZRW01; genus RGIG5556. Next base: position 64,907 of record CALXRE010000058.1, read on the forward strand.
ATACGAACTTCAGAAACTTTAGATGTCCTGTTGCCTGCCTTATCAAATGCTGAGGTCACTTTCGAAGAGTTTCTTTATTTGGCTTCTGATGCTCAAATGCTTGAATTGTTAAAAAGCTTCAGCGAGGAAACAAAAAGAGTAATGATAGTCGCTCATAATCCAGGTCTTGAAAATCTAATTTTTTACTTGGCAAATCCTAGTAAAAGCGATACTAAAAGCTATAAAAAAATTAAGGAAAAATTCTCTCCTGGATCTGTAGCGATTATGTTGGTTAATAGTAAATGGGCTGAAATAAGCAAAAATAGTGCAGAGCTAGCTTTGGCCTTCAGCCCAAAGGATGTTTTAGGAGATAAATAAATGCATGCTTGGCATACTGTAGAAACTGGAAATAATGTTCCAGAAGAAATTAATGCTGTAATCGAAGTCCCAATGGGATCTAAAATAAAATATGAGCTTGATAAAAAAAGTGGTCTTATAATCGTAGATCGAATATTGTTTAGTTCTGTTCATTATCCTGCAAATTATGGTTTCATTCCTCAGACTTATTCTGAAGATCATGACCCTTTAGATATTTTAGTTCTAGGACAAATGCCTGTACATCCTTTATCTATTATGCGGGCTAAGCCTATTGGTTTAATGAAAATGCTTGATCAAGGGGAAGCTGACGATAAAGTAATCGCTGTACATGCTAATGATCCAGAATTTAATCATTATGAATCTGTAAATGATTTGCCTCCTCATAGATTGGAAGAAGTTAAGCGTTTCTTTGAGGATTATAAAGCGTTAGAAAATAAAACCGTAGTAGTAGAAAAATTCTTAGATAAAGATGAGGCGTTTAAAGTAATTAAACACTCTATAGATGCTTATAAAAAACAAATAAAGCCTATAATTAGCTTCGGTTTTAAACCTTAATAAAGTTATCAAATCCTCCCTTAGTAAAAAAAGTGGAGGATTTTTTATGTAATATGTATTTTATTAATTTTGTTTTGTTGAAAAATACTTTAACACTGTTTAAAGTGAAAAAATTGCTAACCTTATCTCTGTTTAAGAGCGGCGGTAACTGAAATATGGGTTTTGTTTTAAAAATTGTTCTTATTGGGGTCGCTCTGTCCGGAATCGGTTTGGGTAATTTCGGACTTAATGGCGATAGTCCCGAAAGTATTGCTATCGGGGTTGTAGGTGTATTGGCCGCTCTAATAAGTGTAACGTTTTTATTTAAATTCTTATGGCGTTTCTTGGGTTGCTTATCAACAATCTTAATCGCTTTAGTCATTGTGGTTATATTGTTAATTCTAACAGGAACTTTTGATACGGTTGCTTCTAAAGTCGTAAGTATTTTTAAAAGTGGATTATCTCAACAAAGCCAGTATCAAACAAACCAAATGCCTCAGAATAATCCAGCAAATGCTGCTGTTTCTTATGTCCCTGTATTGCAACCTGATGGAACGACTATATATGTTCCTTCTGATATGTTAAATCCTAATTCTGAAACCTCTGGGCAACAAAAAAATAACTATAATTCTGCAGATTTCATAGGATCTATATCCGCTATCCGTTCTGGAAGCCAGTTCTTTATAGATGATTTGAAAGTAATATTATATGGTATTGATACTCCTGATATAGGGCAAATATGTTCCGATAGACGTGGAAGACCATATGATTGTGGTCAAGAATCGGTAAGACAACTACGAAAATTTACTGGTCAAACAAATTTAATCTGTAATATCAAGCAAAGAGGTCAGAATGATGGAAACTTAGTTTCAGCTGTCTGTACTATAAACGACTATGATTTAGCCGCTGCTATGGTGCAATCAGGATGGGCTCTTGCTAATTTAAACGAAACAAGAATATATCTACCGTATCAACAGGAAGCTAGTAACTTTCATAGGGGTATGTGGTCAGGACAATTCTATATGCCAAGTGAATGGAGATTGCAAAAAACCCAAGAAGCTCAGAGAGAAGAGGCGGCTTCTAGAAAAAGAGCAACGTCTAGTTTTATAAATGGTCTATTTAAATGATATTTCAAGTCAAAACTCCTGATGATACTATCATAGTAGCTAAAAAAATTGCCTCTTTATTAAAAAACAACGATGTCGTCTTATTGGAAGGAAATCTTGGAGTCGGTAAGACGTTTTTTGCTAGAGAAGTAATTAAAACTCTTTGTCCAAAAGTACAAGAAGTACAAAGTCCTACTTTTAATTTGGTTCAAATATATGAAAATGATTTACCTCAAAAATTAAAAATATGGCATTTCGATTTATATCGTTTGGAAGATTCTCAAGAAATATGGGAAATAGGTCTTGAAGAAGCCATGGCTGATGGTATTTCTTTAATAGAATGGGCAGAAAAAATAAAAGACTTCCTCCCTAAAGAATATTTGAAAATTAAAATTGATTGGGTATTTCAAAACACAAACGCTAGAAAAATAGAAATAATACCCGTTGGAGAAAAATGGATACATAGATTAGCTAAGATAAATTTTGATATTTAATTTAGATAAAAAATGAAAGCAAAAGTTGTAACCGTAGATGCATCTTCTCCTTTGCTAGAAATCTTAGCAAAAAGACTTTTAGTGCAGAATAAAGATAATCCTATGAAGCTTGCGGATACGATTATAATTCTTCCTACAAGACGTGCTTGCCGGAGTCTTAAAGAGGCTTTTATCCGTTTGAGCGAAGGAAAGGTTCTTTTATTGCCAAGAATGTTGCCTGTGACAAATCTTGAAGATACAGCTTTGTTCGATGGTGAAAATATTCCTCCTGATATATCTGGCTTAGAACGAAAAATGATTCTAACTAGATTGATAATGGCTAAATCTAGTTTATATGGAATTGAAAATCCCACTCCAGAAAAAGCAGCTATGTTGGCCGATGCTTTAGCGGATTTCTTAGATGAAGCTTATTTATATGAAATAGACTTATCATGCTTAAAAAAGTTAGTTCCAGAAGATTTTGCTACTCATTGGCAAGAAATATTAAAATTTTTACAAATTATTATTGAAGAATTCCCAAAAATATTAGCGGAAGCTGGACAAATTAATCCTTCAGAAAGGCAGGTTAAATTACTTGATGCTCAGGCGGAAAAATGGCAAAAAAAATCTCCGAATAATCAAATTATCGCCGCTGGAATAACAGGTAGTATTCCTGCAATAGGAAGACTTTTAAAGGTTATTGCTAAATTGCCAGAGGGGTTGGTTATATTGCCTGCTTTGGATAAAGAAATGGATGATGAAAGTTTTGATCTTATTGATTCTTCTCATCCTCAATACGAAACAAAAATACTCTTGCAAAATATGAGCTTAAATCGTCAAGATGTCCAAGTTTGGTGTCAAACTAGTGATCCTATCTTAAAAGAAAGAGAACGCCTGGTAAAGGAGGCTTTAAGGTCTGCTTCTACTACTGATAAATGGCGAGAAATTAAAAAGTTTAATCCTGATGTACTTAAAAAAGTTCGTAAAATAGAATGTGAAAATGTAAATCAGGAAGCTTTAACTATAGCTTTGGCTCTTAGGGAGGTTTTGGAAACTCCTGCTAAAAGAGCCATGATGGTTACTTCTGATAGAGATCTAGCACAAAGAGTTATTGCTCAAATGAAAAGGTGGGACATATTATTAGATGATTCCGCTGGTAAAGATATTACTGAAACTCCTGTCGGTGTGTTCTTAAGATTAGTAGCTGAAGCCGCTAGTACTAATTGTGAGTTTAGGGCTATGTTGGCTTTGTTAAAACATCCTATGGCTGCTGCGGGAATGAATCCTATAGATTTACGTATAATCGTTCGTAAATGGGAAAAATTTTTACGAGATCCTAAAAAAAATACTAAACCTATACAATGGAATAAAAATAATATTGATTTCTCTAATTTAGTTACTTTATTCCAAAATCCTTCGGACGTATTATTCTCTGATATTTTGCAAGCTCATATGGAATTGGCTGAGGCTTTAGCTGCTTCAGAAACTGAGCCAGGTCCTTTGAGACTATGGAAAGGTGAAATAGGCCAAGAAGCGGCAGCTTTGATTACGGAAATCTCTTCTTTTGCTCATATTATTGGTCGTATAAATCCTTTATATTATCCTGCTCTTTTCTATAATTTATTAAAAGGGCATCAGATACGTCCAAAATTTGGAACTCATCCAAGATTAGAAATCCTTGGTCCTATAGAAGCTCGTTTACAAAAGGCTGATTTGATAATAATCGCTGGTTTGAATGAAGGAATATTCCCTAAAACAAATATTGCTGATCCATGGTTGTCTCGTCAAATGCGTGCCGAATGTGGCTTACCATCTATAGAAGCTAAAATAGGTATTGCTGCTCATGATTTTATTGAAATGTTCTGTGCTCCAGAAGTGATAATGACGCGATCTTTGAAAAATGAAGGAACTCCTACGGTTCCTTCTCGTTGGATGCTTAGAATAGATACACTACTCAAAATGGTCAATTTAGAAGATAAATGGGAAGTGCAAAATTTATCTGAAATTACTAAAAAATTAGATCTCCCAAAAGATGTTAAACCTTGCTCGCCTCCTGAACCTTGTCCGCCTCTTGAAGTAAGACCTAGACGTCTTTCGGTTACTGAAATCGAAACCTTAATGCGAGATCCTTATACTATTTATGCTAAACATATTTTAAAACTTTTGCCTCTTGATGATATCGATTATGAGCCGGGTAGGGCTGAATATGGAACGGTATTACATAATGTATTCGAATTGTTCATAAAAGAAAATGGTTTAACTGATTTTGATAACGCTAAGGAAAAAATTCTAGCCTTAGCTCATAAAGCTTTTGAAAAAACAGGTTTCTCTGAAGCTACTTTCGCTTTCTGGTGGCCTCGTTTCGTGAGAGTCGCGGAATGGTTCTTGGAAAAAATGAAAGAACGTAATCTTTATTATCATAAATATATTTGTGAAACTAAAGGCTCTTTAAAAATATCTGCTCCTGCAGGAGATTTCACTTTGGTTGCTAAAGTTGATAGAATAGATATAAAGCAAACAACAAATAATGCTATGATTATAGATTATAAAACTGGAGAACCTCCAAGCATAAAAACTATACAAGCTGGATATGCTCCTCAATTACCTTTGGAGGCGGTTATGATCCAAAAAAATGCTTTCCCTGAGCTAAGTGCGAATACAAAAGTTGAAGGAATGGAATTTTGGAAACTCTCTGGAACGGCAAAGGGATCAAAAATTATTTCCTTCTCTAAAGAGGAAACGCAAATTTATCTTAAAGATGCATATGAAAAATTGCGGGAACTCATTTATAAGTTTGATAACAATAATGTTCCTTATCCTGCTTCTCCTCGTGCTGATATGGCTCCTAAATATTCCGATTATGAACATCTTGAAAGAGTAAAAGAATGGTCAAGTGGTAAATCTGAAGGAGATGATGAATGATTGATAAATTTCCTTCTCTTGATCCAAATGTAAATCAGAGAAAAGCAGCTGATCCAAAATCTTCGGTTTGGGTGGCTGCTTCTGCTGGTTCTGGAAAAACTAAAGTATTATCGGATAGAGTTCTTAATCTTTTACTTAATGGTGCTAAACCTGAAAAAATTTTATGCCTTACCTTTACTAAAGCAGCTGCAACTCAAATGTCTAATAGAATAGCTAACCGTTTAAGTCAGTGGGCTGTTATCTCTGATGAAGAGTTGATTGTACAACTTAAAGAATTACAAGAAAAACAAATAGATGATTCTCAAATACGTAAAGCTAGACGCTTGTTTGCTGAAGTACTCGATGCTTCTGGTGGAATGAAAATACTCACAATTCATAGCTTTTGTCAGCAAATTTTAAAACGTTTCCCTTTGGAAGCAGGAGTTGCTCCTAATTTTGAAGTGATGGATGAAAGAAGCTCTAAGCTTGTTTTAGATAACGTATTACAAGCTTCTATACGTTCCTCTGTATTACAAGATGATGTAGAAACAATTTCTGAATATATGGAGGAAAAAGTTTTTGAAGAAAATTTCCAAAAAATATATTCAGAAAGAGGAAAAATTCAAAGCCTAATTAAATCTCTAGGTTCAATAGAAAAAGTAATTGATATATTGTATCAAACTATAGAAATTGATCCTAAGCTTACTTTGGAAAAAGTGAATCAGAGTATCATAAATGTGAATCAAAATATCAAAATCGCTGCTGATATATTGCTAGAAGGGGGTGTAAAAGATAAAGCTAGAGCCGATAAAATCTATACTTTCCTTCAAGCCGATGAAAATAAAAGGAAAAAGCTTATTGAAGAATATATTTTAGTTTTTCTTACTAAAAAAGGTCAAATTTGTAAGCAATTAACAACTAAATCTACCGCAAAAGCAGCTGAAATTATGGAAACAGAAGCGGAAAGAATCTATGATTTAAATCAAAAACGTAAGTTAATTGTAGTGGCTAAAATTAATGCAACCTTAATTAGAATTTGTATTTTTATACTGCAAGAATATGAAAAAAGAAAAGCTTGCTTGGGATTCTTAGATTATAGTGATTTGATCTTAAAAACTTTGAACCTATTAGAAAAGGTAAATGGTGCTGCTTGGGTACTATATAAATTAGATGGAGGAATTGATCATATTTTAGTCGATGAGGCTCAGGATACAAGTCCTGAACAATGGGCTATTGTTCGTGCTTTGGCTGCTGAGTTCTTCGCGGGAGAAGGAGCTAGAACTCTAAAAAGAACTATTTTCGCCGTAGGAGATAAAAAACAATCAATATTTAGTTTTCAAGGGGCTGATCCTTTGGAATTCGCTGAAAATAAAAAATATTTTCAAAATAAGCTCCTTGATATAGGGGAAAAATTAGAAGAAATTCCTTTGGAAATTTCTTTTCGATCTTCAGAGGCAATTTTAAATTTAGTCAATCTAATCCTAGAAAATCCTAAGGCTAGAAAGGGGGTCCTTGATGAAAATGAGCAACTTAAGCATTTCCCTTATCGCAAAAATTCTGCTGGTAGAGTCGAAGTCTGGGAACCTGTTGTAACAGAAAAAAATGATCAAACTTCTATTCCTTGGTCGCCTCCTTTAGAAAGGGTCTTTAAAGATTCTCCTCAAAGTCGTTTAGCTAACTTGATCGCAAATCGAATTGCTAAAATGATTAATGAAAAAGAAATGCTAATCTCTGAAGCAAGACCTATAAAACCTGCTGATATAATGGTGCTAGTACGAAAAAGAAATATCTTTTTCGAAGAATTAGTTAGAGCTTTAAAAACTTTGAAAATACCTGTTACTGGATTGGATCGTATGATCTTATCAGAACAAATGCCAGTTATGGATTTGATTGCTCTAGGTGATTTCTTACTCTTGCCTGAAGATGATTTAAATCTTGCTCAACTCTTAAAAAGTCCTTTATTCAATTTTGATGATGATGATTTATTCTCTATTGCTTATGATCGGAAAGATAAATCTTTGTGGGAAAATCTTAGAGAACAAGCTGAACAAAAAAAAGAAAAAAAATATCAAAATACTGTAGAAACTTTATTAATATTGCTTGATAAAGTCGATAATGTAACTCCTTTTACTTTGTATTCTATAGCTGTTGATGCTATGGGAGGGCGAAAAGCTTTGTTAAGTAGGTTGGGATATGAAGCCGAAGATGCTTTAGATGAATTTATGAATTTGACTTTAATCTTCTCTAAAACTAATACTCCTTCATTACAAAATTTCCTATCTTGGATTAAAAATTCTGATATCAAAATTAAAAGAGATCTAGAGCAGGAAAATGTAAATGCGGTCAGAATTACTACTGTTCATAGTTCTAAAGGCTTAGAGGCTCCTATAATTTTTTTACCAGATACTTTCTCTAAAATTAGTAAAAAAAATCACTTGTCTTGGATAACTAATAAACAAAATCTTAAAATACCTTTGTGGCTTCCAAATGACGAGTTGATACCTGAATCTTTGGAAATATGGAAGGAAAAGGAAAAAGAAAAGGCATTATCTGAAAGTCGTAGACTTCTATATGTCGCTTTGACTAGACCTCGTGATCGAATCTATATATGTGGTTGGCTAAACAAAAATGAAACAAAAGCTAAAGATGAAAAACAAAACCAAAAAGAACAAAAGGAAGAAACTTGGTATGATTTAATTCTTGATGCTTTAAATACAAATGAAGCTAAAGAAATATTAAAGGTTGAATACCACAAAAATATCGGAAAAGTATTGGTGATCGAATCTAAACAAACAAACCTTCCTTTAAAACAAATAAACACTAATAAAGAAAAAACTATAGAAATACCTTCTTGGGTATTGCAAAAACCTAAAGAAGAACCTATGCCTCCTCGACCCTTATCTCCTTCTCGCTTGCTAAATGAAAATGAAGAAATATCTGCTCCTTCTCCTATTACTCCTAAAAGAGAAATCGCTTTGTTAAGAGGAAAAGTAATCCATAGACTCTTACAAATATTACCAGAAATAAATGAAGATAAACGTATGCAAATCGCTCAAAAATATTTGACCGAACCTGCGTTTAAGTTCTCAGAAATAGAGCAAAAAAATATATTGCAAAAAGTCTTTAATCTTTTACTTAATCCAACTTTAGCTCCTTTGTTCTCCGAAAAATCAAAAGCTGAAGTTCCTATCGTGGGTGTCTTGGATGATAAAGTCTTTTCTGGGCAGGTCGATAGATTAGTGGAAACTCAAAACGAAATAATCATAATTGATTATAAAACTAATCAAAAACCTCCTGATAATACTCAAAAAATCCCTGAACAATATTTAAGACAAATGAAAGTATACAAACAAATGTTACAAAAAATATTCCCTGAAAAAAATATACGTGGCTTATTATTGTGGACTGAAAATATGTCGTTAACGGAGATTTAAAATGAAAAAAATACTTATAACTTTCTTCTTAACCGCTTTTATTGTAGCTTGCGGTGTATATGGAGCTCCTTCTTTCCCTCCTGGTTCTACTTACCCGGGAAATTATCCTGCTGAATAATACTTAAACCTTTGTTCAAAAAAAGTGCGGATCGTTCATCCGCACTCCTTATTAAAAAATTTAAATTTTCTTCTATTTGTCTTCTTTATCCTTGCCTTCACAATGGCATCCGCTTCCTTCTTTCTTGGAGCATTGGCAAGAAGAACCACATAAACATTCGCCTTTTGCTATCATAACAGAAATGACTAAAGCAGAAAGACCTACAAGGCAATAAATTATTTGTCCTGATATACTTCCTTCTCCTAAAATACGATCAATAAAATTGAAATTAAAAAAACCTATAAGACCCCAATTTAATCCACCAATTATAACTAATATTTTGGATATACATAGTATTGCTTGCATCTAATCCCTCCTTTAAATATTAAATACGTCGTAAATACTTTATTATAATCTTATTTAAAAAAAGATGTACATAAGTTTAGGAAATCTTAATTTGCTTTTTAAGCTGCTTTCTCTGAATCCTTCTTTAAAAAAAGATTACAATGACAATGACCATTAATGGCAACATCTCGTTCGCAAAAAACACAAGGACAAAGGTGGTCTTCTGTCCATTCTGTCTCTGGTACACATGGACAATGACCCTCTGTTATTGACAGCCTTGTTAGTATTCTATCTATAACCTTCTCATTTATTTTCATATTGTGCTCTTCTGCAAATTTGAAATAATCTTCTTTTTCCATTTTTTGCTCTCTTGTTTCGTTATTAACTGTTATACTTTAAAATATGATATATATTCTATAAAATATGTTATGAAAATAGTACTTTGTTTGTAAAAGTAAATATTGTACGCATTTTTTTTGTTGTAGTTGTATTGATGATGAGATATTTGTAAAATATAAAACAGGTGATATTGTATATGGAATCTATTGGATATTCAATTTTAAAATTAGCTTTTGCTTTCTTTTTAGTTTTAATGAACGGATTCTTTGTTATATCGGAATTCGCAATTGTAAAAATACGTAGAACTAGACTCGAAGAACTGGCTCGGCATGGCAGCAAAAAAGCTTTAATAGCTTTAAAAGTAACTTCTTCTTTAGATAGTTATTTGAGTGCAACTCAATTAGGTATAACCTTATCTTCTCTAGCCTTGGGCTGGGTCGGAGAGCCTGCTGTTGCTTTCTTGATAGAACCTATAGTCGGGGACCTATTCCCAAATAATCCTATCTTATTACATACTGTAAGCTTCGCTATCGCTTTCACTTTTATTACTTTATTACATGTTGTGGTCGGAGAGTTAATACCTAAATCTTTGGCTATTCAAAAAACGGAAGCTATGGTTAATTTGATTATATATCCTCTTTATATATTCAGTAAAATCGGATACCCAATAATTTATCTCTTTGATCATTTGGCGGCTATAGGTCTTAAAATCATGGGAATTAAGCCTGCTAAAGAAAGTGATATCGCTCATTCCGAAGAAGAGTTAAAACTAATCGTATCCGCAAGTCAAAAGGGCGGGGTTATTGATCAAACTGAATCTGAAATAATTAAAAATGCTGTCGATTTTTCTGATAAAATAGCTAGAGAAGTAATGATCCCTAGACAAGATATGGTCTGCTTGTATATCGAAGATTCTTATCAGGAAAATATTAAGGTAATTGATAATACTAAACATACTAGATACCCTGTGTGTAGCGAAGATCGTGATAATATTATCGGTATGGTTCATATTCGAGATATTATGAAAGATCAAAACTTACCTGTACCAACTCATGATCTCCAAAAAATGTTGCGAGAAATTTTAATGGTTCCTGAAAGTATGTCTGTATCTGAAATCCTTCACAGAATGAAAAAAAGGCGTATCCATATTGCTATCGTTGTCGACGAATATGGTGGAACTGCTGGGCTTGTCTCTATGGAAGATATCTTAGAAGAAATCGTCGGAGATATTATGGATGAACATGATGATGCTTCCGTAGAGCCTGAGTTTAAAATGATTGAAAAAGGTGTTTTTGAAGTCGATGGAAAAATGCCTCTGGAAAAAATCGCTCATATCTTGGCTTTCGATTTAGAAGAACATGATGAAGATACTATCGGTGGTTATGTGTTCGGAGCTTTGGCTCGTAAACCTGAGGTGGGAGATATTGTAATATCTAAAAATTGTCGTTTGGAAGTTATTAAAACTAATAATCTTCGGGTCGAAAGAGTAAAGCTATCCTTGTTGCGAGAAGAAAAAAATCGTTCTGAAAATCAAGAAACAAGTCCTGAAAAAAAAACGTCTGAAGTTTCAGCGAATAAATCTTAGCTCACACCCCATTTTATCCGCTAAAGATTTTAAACGTTTCTTGCTTGTTGCTTTACCAGTAAATAGTACATACTTTACTCCAGAGCGTATGGCAGCTAGTGCTTCTCCTGCATTATCATCGCAATCAAGAAAAAATTTAAAAGGATAAGAAGGATATATTTTTTTTATCTTATTGTTAAAAGATAAAAAATATGAAACCCCTAAATAAGAAGAGCACGAAATCGGAGTAACTAAAGTTATTTCTTCTCCTTGGGCTGAAGAAAGTAATTTTATTGCTTGTGAAAAATCTGTAACTGTTATCATCTTGTTTAAAACAATGTATTCTTAAGTTGCCTTATTTTCATTATCGCACTATAAAAAGATGTAAGTCAAAAGGTGAATAATAATATGGATGAAATTTTTGAAAAAATTGATCAAGCATTGTCTAGGTTAGAGCAAAAAATCATTGCTCAAAAAAAACAATTTATATTTGAAAAAACTTTGCTTGGAGAAGAATTAGAAAAAAATAAAAATAATACGCAAAATATTAAAAGCCAGGCTGAAAGTGCTTTAAAAAAAATAGATAATCTTATTGAAACTTTAGAAAAAAATTATAAAGAGAGCTAAAAAATGGCAGTCGTGGCTATAAATATAGATGGGCAAAAATATAATCTTTCTTGTGATAATGGACAGGAAGAAAGATTATTATCTTTTGCTCAAATGCTTGATAAAAAAGCTACTGTAATACGAAAATCTTTTCCTCAAATACCAGATAATATGCTCTTAGTTATGGTCGCAATCTTACTAGCCGAAGAGTTATATATTGCTAAAAATACTGAAAAAAATACAAACGAATCGCAAAGCTTGGATGATAACTTATTGTTAAAGTTGGAAAAAATCGCAGAAAGAATAGATTTACTTGCAGATTCTATATGATTCTGATACTATCTTAATAATGGAGTGTGGCTTTCTGGTGCGTTAGAATCCCGTTGTTCCGGGGGCTACAATGATACAGAAAGGGAGCTGTCCCTTACCGTTGTCGTGGCAACAGTAATATGGCACCCAACTTTACTAAACGGCTCACGAGAAATCGTGTCGATACGACGGCTAAGAAGGCTACACTCCTATCTTATCCCTTAAATTAAAAACTCTTTTATGTTGGTATAAGTGAACCATAATTCTTCGGATGAAATTTTATTTCAAAAGAAAATCTTGCGGAAAAAAATCCGTTCTAAGCAAAATAATTTAAATCAAAAGCTAATTCCAAAAGTGTTTTTGGAACAAATAAAAAAAATTAATCTAAATAAATATAAATTTTTTGCTTCTTATTACCCTATGAGCTCTGAAGTAGATGTTTCTGCTATTAACGAATATATCTTGTCTCAAAAAAAAATCCTCGGATTACCGCAAGTTGTAGATAAAAATATGCCTTTGGTCTTTAGAAAATATCTACCTAATGAACCGTTGTCGAAAGATATTTTAAATATACCTGTGCCACTTGGAGAAATCATAAACCCACAGGTAATATTAATTCCTTTATTGGCTTTTGATCGAAACGGAAATCGCTTAGGAAAAGGCGGGGGCTTCTACGATCGTACATTAAAAATTTTTCCTAATGCTTTGAAAATAGGAATCGCCTTTTCTTACCAAGAGTTACTACAGGTTCCTGTCCTTCAAAATGATGAAAAACTTAATCTCGTAATTACTGAAAAAGAAATAATATTCATTTAAACTTAAACTTTAAATTCTAATCCTTTATCAGAACCTTTGATCGTAACTGTATCTCCTTCTTTGATCCTTCCTGAAAGAATCTCTAAAGCTAACGGATTCTCTACTTCCCTTTGTAAAAGACGCTTTAATGGTCTTGCTCCGTAAATAGGATCATAACCATTGTTGGCAAGCCATTCCCTTCCGCTGTTATCTAGTTTGATAGATATCCCTCTTTCATAAAGTCTCTTCTGTAAACGTGCAAACTGAATATCTACTATGCTAGCTGTGTCCTTACGATTTAATCGTCTAAATAAAAGAATCTCATCTAAACGATTTAAAAATTCTGGTCGGAAAGAACCTTTAACAATTTCCATAACCTTATCTTTTACTTTACTCGTTTCTTCTCCTTCTTCTTGGTTCGCTAAAATCTCTGCTCCAAGATTTGATGTCATAATTATAAGAGTGTTATGAAAATCTACGGTTCTTCCTTGACCATCTGTAAGTCGTCCATCATCTAAAACTTGTAATAAAACATTAAAAACATCTGGGTGAGCTTTCTCTATCTCATCAAAAAGAATTACTTGATAAGGTCTTCTCCTTACTGCTTCTGTTAACGCTCCTCCTTCTTCGTACCCTACATAACCCGGAGGTGCTCCTATCAATCTAGATACAGAATGCTTCTCCATATACTCTGACATATCAATCCTTAATATGGCTTTCTCATCGTCAAATAAAAAGTCGGCAAGAGCTCTTGCTAATTCTGTCTTTCCAACTCCTGTCGGACCTAAAAACATAAAAGAACCAATAGGGCGATTCGGATCTTGTAAGCCTGATCTTGAACGACGAACTGCATTGGATACCGCTATTACAGCTTCTTCTTGACCTACTAACCTCTTTGCTATCGATGTCTCCATCTTTATCAACTTTTCATGTTCACCTGTGAGCATCTTATCTATTGGAATACCGGTCCATCGTGAAACTACTGCTGCTATATTCTCTGGCATTACTACTTCTGATGTGTCACTACTTGTTGATTTCTCTTCAGCTTCTTTTAGTTTCTTCTCTAAATCTGGTATTTGCTTATATTGAAGCTCTCCTGCATGTTCGTATTGCCCTGCTCTTAGCGCCTTATCTACCTCTATTCTAGCTTGATCTAATTGTTCCCTAAGTTTAGAGGTGTTCGCTAATGCCGCTTTACTGTTGTTCCATTTAGCTGTCATCTCTGTCGAACGTTCCTCTAAATCTGATATCTCTTGCTCTAACTTCTCTAGACGCTCCTTAGAGGCTTTGTCCTTTTCTTTTCTTAAGGCTTCTCTTTCTATCTTGTATTGAATTAAATGGCGATCTATTTCATCTAATTCTTCAGGTTTAGAATCAGCTTCCATTCTAAGCCTACTTGCTGCTTCATCCATTAAATCTATCGCTTTATCGGGTAAAAAACGATCCGAAATATAACGATTAGAAAGTGTCGCAGCAGCTACTATTGCACTGTCTGATATCCTTACTCCATGGTGTAGCTCGTATTTCTCTTTTATCCCTCTTAAAATAGAAATCGTCTCTTCTACTTTCGGCTCTCCAACAAAAACTGGTTGAAAACGTCTCGCTAATGCTGCATCTTTCTCTACATACTTACGATATTCATTTAAAGTCGTCGCTCCAACACAATGTAGGGCTCCCCTCGCTAAAGCTGGCTTAAGTAGATTAGAGGCATCCATAGAGCCTTCACTTGCTCCTGCTCCTATAATTACATGCATCTCATCTATAAAAAGAATAATCTCTCCTGATGATGCTTCTATTTCTTCTAAAACAGCTTTTAATCGCTCTTCAAATTCTCCTCTGTACTTGGCTCCCGCTATTAAAGAACCCATATCTAACGCCATTAAACGTTTGTTCTTTAAACTCTCTGGTACATCTCCGTTTACTATTCTTTGCGCTAAACCCTCTACTACTGCTGTCTTACCAACCCCTGGTTCTCCTATCAAAACTGGATTGTTCTTCGTACGACGAGACAGTACTTGTATTGTACGCCTTATCTCTTCATCTCTACCTATGACAGGATCTAGTTTCCCTTCTTTAGCTCTGGCGGTAAAATCTAAGGCGTATCTCTTTAAAGCATTATATTTATCTTCAGAACTAGCACTGTCTGCTGTCCTACCTCTACGAAGGTCATTTATTGCATTATTTAAACTTTGAGGCGTAACTCCTGAGCTCTTTAAAATCTTAAAGGCTCCAGTATCTGGTACTATACTAAGTGCTTGTAAAACCCTTTCTACGGTAGTGAATGTATCTCCTGCTTTCTTAGCTAAATCCTCTGCTGTACTTAGTACTTTACCTAAATCTTGATTGGGTAGCGTTTGAACTGAAGTGCCACTCACTCTAGGTATCTTGGCTAGAGCTTCCTCTACAGACTTTTTGGCAATATACGGATCTCCTCCTGCTGACCTTATCAAATTCGAAACTAAGCCCTCTTCATCATCTAGAAAAACTTTTAATAAGTGCTCTGTTCCTAAATATTGATGCTCTTCTCTCTGCGCAAGACCCTGTGCAGATTGTAAAAAACCTTTCATACGGTCTGTAAGTTTATCTATATCCATGATTATCTCCTTTTATTTGGATATAGGTATATCTATTCCGTATTTCAAGATAATCAATGGTCTACTTATTAAATAATTACGCAACAGAAGTCGTCTTCTTTACTCTTGGTGTATATCTACGTTTAGGACGAATATTCTCCGTAGAGTTTGTTTGCTCAAGCTTCGATAAATCTGGAAAAGATAAATCCATTTCTAACGGCTTTATTTCTTCAAAACTTGTATCTTCTTCTTCAGAAGAGGGCGCTTCATGATCTTCTGAAGCAGATAAATCAGAAAACCTAACTTTCTTTATTCGAGGACGATTATTGTCATGTTTGGTAAAAAATGAATCTTTTAATCCTGAATCTTCTTCTGAAATATCTCTTTCCTTAACTTCTTCTATACCTGATACCGTTGTATCTTCGTCTGTATTTTCTGATACCTCTTCGGAATGTGCTTGATTGTCAGATGAAAATATCGGCTTCCTTTGTTCTTCATTCTCTAAAAATTGTGAATGTAAGCGAAAATAATGTTCTGCATGTTGTAAACATCTTTCCGCTAAAATTCTATCATCTGAAGAAGTTAA
>CALXRE010000059.1 GCA_944390645.1 uncultured Alphaproteobacteria bacterium
AAGAAAAAAGCAAAAAATTTAAAGCAAAATATTCGTAAGTTTTTCTTTGCTTTTGCGTTATTAATCGTAACTCCTTTGGCAAAATTATTTTCTAGACCATTAAATATAAAAAAATATGGAGATAATGTATGCTTTTTCTCTCCATTTTTTGCTATACCAAAAATATTTGACAACTGCCATAAATATACTCTTCTTCATGACACTATTCCTTTTTATTTTCCTCAATATTTACCAAATAATAAAAAACCTTCTTGGTTCGATACTTTAATAGAATCTTTAAATAGTCGAGATGCTTATTTCGCTGTATCAGAAGCAACTAAAAAAGATTTTTTAAAAATTGCTCCTATACTTAATGAAAAACAAATAACAACAACTCTTTTAGCGTGTAATGATAATTTCCGTCCTGTTAGTACGGATTTAATAGAAAAAGTAAAGAAAAAATATAATATACCAAAAGAAAAAAAATATATCTTTAGTCTCTGTTCTTTAGAGCCAAGAAAAAATCTGTTGCGAGAAGTCAAAACGTTTGTTCAATTCTTAAAAAATAATAATATAGACGATTTGTTATTCGTTGTTGGTGGCGGTCAATGGGATACTTTTATTGCTCTACTTGATAGCGAAATTAAAAATCAGGAAAGCTATAAAGATAAAATTATTAAAATCGGTTATGTAGATGATGAAGATCTTGCTCCATTATATAGTGGAGCTGAATGGTTTGTATATACTTCACAGTATGAAGGATTTGGTTTGCCTCCGCTTGAAGCCATGTCTTGTGGATGTCCTGTAATAACTTCTAATAACTCATCTCTGCCAGAAGTTGTTGGTAATGCTGGAATTTTGATAGATTGGGATAGTGATGAACAACATATAAAGGCATATGAAAAATATTACTTTGATCAAGATTTACGCAAAAAAAATTCCTTAAAAGGCTTAGAAAGAGCTAAAAATTTTTCTTGGAATAAAACAGCGCATATTATAATAAAAGAATTCTTAAAAAAATAGGAGTAATAAATGACTTCAAAAGATGCTTTTTCTGTGGATATCTTATATATAGCGAGAGGATTAGATTATGGAATAAAACAAGTAGAAGATTTCTTCTCTTCATATGATTTACATCCTTTGATCGATTGTACTGAAAAAAATCAACAAATCCCAAAATATACTTTAAATATACTTGCAAAAGGATGGGAAAATAAAGAAGATGAATATTCTAAACTTTGTAAAATCGCAGAAAAATATAACGCTAAAATTATAGATCTTCCTGATTCTGGTTTCGATTTAGGGGCCTATTTTCTTGCCGCTAATCAACTTAAATCTGATTATATATTATGTTTAGTTTCTTCTTCTATTATTCTTAACGATAATTGGCTAATAAAATTTGTAAATGCATATAAAAATAATAAAAAACTTGGTCTCTTAGGTGCTTGTGGATCTTGGGAAAAAACTCCTAATCCTTGGTATTTTTGGCGCGATAAATTAAAAAAATATTCAAAAAAATCTTTGTATCAAAAAATTTTGAAAAATATCAAAAAATATAAGTATAAAATAAAAATTAAGTTACTCTTTAATAAAAATTTATCTTTACCAAATTATCATGTAAGAACAAATGCTTTTATGATTAAAAGATCTTTATATATAGAATTTATTAAAAAGTATGGTATACCTAAATCTAAGTTGGATTGTTATTGTTTGGAGTCTGCTTATAAAAGCTTGACAAAATTTGTCCTTAATAAAAAAATGCAAGTTGGAGTACTTGGTAATGATGGAAAGGTTTATCCTCCAGAAGAATGGAAAAATAGTAAAACATATACTTCTTCTGATTTAAGTAATGTAATTATTAAAGATAAATATTATGATTTTTATGTTTCCAAAAATTATATAGATAGAAAAATTAGAGAAACATTTGTATGGGGAGATTTCGTGCAAGATATAGTAAAGATAAAACAAATAAAATTTTCTGTTCTTTTGCCGACCAAAAATCGCTTAGATCTTTTAAAGCATGCTCTCAAAAGTGTACTTAATCAAGATTATGATAATTGGGAAATCATTGTTTCAGACAATTGTTCGGAAGATGATGTAAAAGGTTATGTCGAAAGCTTAAATGATTCTAGAATTATATATGTGAGGGCAGAAAAACCTTTGACTGTTACAGAAAATTGGAATCAGGCTAATAATATGGCAACAGGAGATTATATTATCATGTTAGGAGATGATGATGCTTTATTGCCAGGTTTCTTCCAAAAATGTATAGATATATTACAAAAAGCAAATATGCCAGAAGTACTTACTTTCGGTGCTTATATGTATTTGCAACCTAATGTTGCTCCGTTTGCTCCTAAAGGAAATGTTTCTAAAAGTATATTTTATTTTGATACGGAAAATAAAGAAAATAATCAATTTTACTTAGTATCTTTAGAAACTAGAAAACAGTTAGTTCAAAAGAGTCTCGATTTTAATTATACATATGCTTTTAATATGCAATTTTTCCTTTATTCTAAGGATTTTATTGCAAGAGCAAAAATTTATGGAGACTTTTATAAACCTCCTTATCCAGATTATTACACGGCAAATATTTTCTTGTTGTTAGCTAAAACATTTGTTGTTATGCCAGAGCCTATGGTAATTATTGGCATAACTAATAAATCTTATGGATATTATTATTTAAATAATAAAGAAAAAGAAGGTATGACTTTTCATAATGATTCAGAATATCGCAAGTTGGCTAATAAAAAAATTCGTAAAAAATTATGTGATATAGACGAAATGTCTACGGCTGCTTTGGTTACTTTTTTTAAAGTACGAGAAGTTGATCACTCTTTGAAATTAAATATCTTAAAATATTATAAAAAAGTTATATCTAGATTGTTTGAATTCTATGATAAAAAAACTGCTATGAAAATTACTTTTAAAGAGGTGTTACCAAAAGCTAGTATTTTTTATTGGATAAAACTTATTGTTTATTGTTTGAAAAAAAGTCTATCCCGTAAGCAATTTCGACCAGCACAAGGCTTACCAGAAATATCATATGATAATATTTCTTTATTGTTAGAAGACATACAAAGAGGTAAATTTAATGCTTAATCATTTATCACCGATATGCCCTTATTGTTCAGGTAAAGCAAAAAAACTTTTTTCGGGAAAAGATTATAACCGAAGAGTATCTAAGGTTATCTTCCATTTATATGCTTGTGAAAAATGTGGTCTTTGGTTTGTAAGTAATCCTCCAGATAATTTAGGTGATTATTACACTGAAGATTACCATGGAGAAGTCACTATAGAAAGTTTAGCAAATAGTCACTCTGAAAAACCTAAAATAGACTTTCTAACAAAGTATAAAAATAGTGGAGATCTATTGGAAATAGGTCCTTCAATGGGAGCTTTCTGCTATGAAGCTAAAGATGTTGGTTTTAATGTTTCCGCTATAGAAATGAATGCAAAATGCGTGAAATTTCTTAATGAACAAATGAAAATAAGAGCTGTATGTTCTGATAATCCTGCAAAAATTATTGAGCAAGAGAAACTTAAATATGATGTAATTTGTATGTGGCATAGTTTGGAACATATACCAGAGCCTTGGAAAATCCTTGATGCTGTCGCAAAAGCTTTAAAAGTTGGTGGTATTTTGGTAATAGCTGTACCTAATCCAAATGCTTGGCAGATAAAAATTATGGGAAAATATTGGCCTCATCATGACTTTCCTCGTCATCTCTTTGCTTTTCCCGTTAAATGGTTGGAAAATCATTTGGCTAAGTATGGTATTACTTTAAAAGCTGTTACAACAAAAACAGATGTTAATAACTATTGGAATCGCTTTTCTTGGGGAATGCTTTTTAGTTACTTTTGTCCTTCTAAATTTCCAAGAAAAAAAGAGGCTTTTTTCCATAAGGGTATAAAATTTAAGTGTTTTTCTAAATGGGAAGAAAAAGAAGGAAATGGTTCAACATATGTTGCGGTATTGGAAAAGCAATGATTGCTAAATTTCAAAAAAAATTGATACCTTTTTTCCTTCGTTATAAATATGGAAAACCTTATAATTTAAAGAAAAAATATAAAAAAATTCCTATGGATTTTTCTTTTCCAGTTAATAAAAATCCTTTGGTAAGCATCGTTATTACTACTTATAACAAGTATGAATATACAATATCGTGTTTATGGTCGATTTTACAAAATACTAACGGAATAAATTATGAAATCCTTATTGGTGATAATCGCTCTGAAGACGAAACTAAAAACATAACTAACCATATTAAAGGGATAAATTTTATTGTTCATGATGAAAATGAAGGGTATCTAAGGAATGCTAACAAAACCGTTCCTTATGCTAGAGGAAAATATATTCTTTTAATGAATAATGATGTAGTCGTTCTTAAAAATTGGTTGCAACCACTTTTAGATATGATACAAAATGATGAAAAAATTGGTCTGTGTGCAGGTAAATCTTTGTATCCTAATCATTTAGTTTTTGATGTGGGCTGGAAAGTCCTTCCTAATGCTATTACAGTCCCTCTGGGACGCAAAAAAAGTCCTTTAAACTCTGATATAAATAAATCTTTAGAAGTTGATTATCTTTCTTGTTACTCCTTATTTAAAAAAGATACATGGGATAAGATTGGAGGATATGACGAACAATTTGCTCCTTGTTTTTATGAAGATGTGGATTTATGTTTTAAAATTAGATATAACTTAGGGTTGAAAATAATGTATCAGCCGAAAAGCGAAGTATATCATTTGCATAAAGATCCTTCAAATATGGAATATATTTTGAAAATGATAGCGGCTAATAAAGAAAAGTTTTATAAAAAGTGGAAAAAAGTCTTGGCGCAAAGAGAGGATAAATGAAGGTAGTAATATTAGCTGGAGGACTCGGATCAAGATTAAGTGAAGAAACACACTTAAAGCCTAAACCTATGGTAGAAATACACGATCGACCAATATTATGGCATATAATGAAATCATATTCTTATTATGGATTTAACGAATTTGTTATTTTAACTGGTTATAAGTCTCATGTAATTAAAGATTATTTCGTGAATTATTATACGCGTTATTCGGATATAACTGTCGATATGATTAATAATTCGGTTAGCATCCATAAAATTCGTCAAGAGCCTTGGAAAGTTACGATGCTATATACTGGTCAAAATACTATGACTGGAGGAAGAATTAAAAGAGCCGAGGAATATTTAAAAAATGAACGCTTTATGTTGACTTACGGTGATGGTGTTTGTGATTTAGATATCAATGAACTCTTAGCTTTCCATGAAAAAAATGGAAAAATAGCAACTCTTACTGCTGTTCAGCCTTCAGGACGTTTTGGTTCTTTAGATATTGGAGAAGATTCAATTATTAAAGTATTTGCTGAAAAACCTAAAGGAGATAATGCTTGGATAAATGGTGGCTTCTTTGTTTGTGAACCAGAAATATTTAATTACATTGACGATAATGATGCGGTTATTTTTGAAAGAGAACCTTTATCTAGATTAGCTCATGAAGGCGAGCTAATAGCTTATAAATATGATGGTTTTTGGAAGGCTATGGATACTTTGAGAGATAAAATCGAATTGTCTGATTTGTATAAATCTGGACAAGCTCCTTGGGTCAAATGGAAAGAATAAAAATAGCGGAACTATTCATAATGTTTAATGAATTTTATAAAAATAAAAAAATTCTGGTTACTGGGCATACTGGATTTAAAGGTTCTTGGCTTGCTTTGTGGCTTCATTCAATGGGGGCAAAAGTATGTGGATATGCTTTGAAACCTAATACTAATCCTTCATTATTTAATATTATTAATCTGTCTGAAAAAATACAAAGTGTAACTGGAAATATTTTGGATAAAAATGCTTTGGAAAAAACTTTTAGTGATTTTAATCCAGAAATTGTATTTCATCTTGCTGCTCAGCCTTTAGTGCGATTGTCATATTTTGAACCGTTAATGACCTATGAAACTAACGTTATCGGAACTTTAAATGTTTTAGAAGCCGCTAGAAAAACTTCTTCGCTTAAAGCTTTTGTAAATATAACTACAGATAAATGTTATGAAAATAAAGAAGTAAAAAAAGGGTATTGTGAAGATGATCCTATGGGGGGATACGATATGTATTCTTCTTCAAAAGGTTGTGTGGAAATAATGTCTGCTTCTTATCGTCGTTCATTCCTTAGCAATGCTTATGCTATGGCTACGGCTAGAGCTGGAAACGTCGTAGGAGGAGGGGATTGGGCTCAGGATAGGTTAATCCCTGATTGTATAAAAGCTATCCAAAATAATGAAACAATAGTTTTAAGAAACCCAAATGCTGTAAGACCTTGGCAACATGTCTTAGAACCTTTAGCTGGATATCTTATCTTAGCTCAAAAACTTTATGAGGAGGGGCATAAATATGCTGAAGGTTTTAACTTCGGACCAGGTGAAAATAGTTTCTATACAGTAAAAGAAGTGGCTGAAAAAATAGTTTCTCGTTTACATAAAGGAAAAATCCAATGTTTTAAAGCGGATAATCTTCATGAAGCTGGGCTCTTGATGCTAAATATTGAAAAAGCAAAAAAAACTCTTGGTTGGTATCCAAAATTAAGTGTAGATGAAACTATAAAATGGACTGTTGATTGGTATGGGCATTTCTATGCAGGAGATGCTAATATGATTGACTTTTCTTTGGCTCAAATAAAAGAATATGCAACAAAAAAAGGGGCTTCTTGATGAAATTTATACCTCTATCTCTTTCTGGGGCTTATTTGATAGAAATGGAAGAAATCAAAGATGAAAGAGGCTCCTTTTCTAGGCAGTTCTGCCAAAAAGAATTCCAAGAAAAAAATCTGGAACTAGATATTAAACAATGCAATATTTCTCGTAATTATAAAAAAGGTACCTTGAGAGGTATGCATTTCCAAAAAGAACCTTATGCAGAAATTAAACTTGTTTCTTGTATGAAGGGGGCTATCTTCGATGTTCTTGTTGATTTGCGAAAAGATTCTCCTACTTATTTGCATTGGGAAGGGTATGAGTTATCTGAAAGCAATAACCGTATGCTTTACATCCCTAGAAACTTTGCTCATGGATTCCAAACTTTAGTCGATAATACTTTAGTATATTATCAAATGGGAGATTTCTTTAATCCCAAATATGCTTCTGGAATTCGCTGGAATGATCCTAAAATAAATATTCTATGGCCTGATGAAAAGCACAGAATTATAAACGAAAGAGATAATAATTATGAGCTTATTGCCTAAGAAAGTTTTACTTACTGGTGCAAGGGGACTTATTGGAAAAGAAATTATTTCTCCTCTTTTAAA